>JADFNQ010000201.1 GCA_022563285.1 Chloroflexota bacterium
CGCCCACGTGGGTGGCGTGCTTCTCCCGGGCGGGTAGCTCCCGCGGTGCGAGGTATTCATCCGTCCGGTCCTGAATGGCCAGAAGCAGCTCTCCGAGGGGCTCTTCCTCGAGCCGGGTCGCCACACCTTCGCATAGGCGGATTTCATCTCCCCGTAGGAGGTTGATGCGCCCCTGCCATTGCAGGCCGGCGTAGGCGATGGCGAGCGCCTCACTCAGCTTTTTACCTGTAGCCACCAGGGGCAACGAGGCAAGCGCCCGTCCCACGACTGCAGCTTTGTCTTCGAGACCGAGGAGGGCGGCGTACGCTTCGTTGACCTGGAGGACTGTACCCTCAGCCGAGAGCAGAGCAAGGGGGATGGGGCTGCCGTCCACTATGGCGCTTGCCCGCCGGGCGGCTTGACGGGCCGCCTTGAGGGACTCCAGCAACTCAAGGCCGGCTGCGATGTAGGACGCCACGGCGTCGAGGTAGCTGGCGTCGTCCAAGGTGAACGGGCGGTCGCGTTCTGCCGCCGAACGCAGGACGCAGAGCGCTCCCCGGACGCCATCAGTGGTCCGCAGGGGGACCAGCATTGCCGCCCCGAAGCGATCCCGGAGCTCTTCGGGTACGGTCCTGCTCTCTTCTTCGATTCGCGGGATGAGGAGCGGGGTGCCGTCAGCAACAACCTGCTCAACGGCGTGGGTGGTGAGCTGCAGCATCGGCGATTGCAACTCGTGGGCGGTTCCCACGGCGGCGACCACCCGCAGACCGTCACCCTGGGAGGCGGTCACGGCTACCAACGCGGCGTGGGCCTCCGCGATGCTCATCACGCTCTGCAGCGTGTACCTGAGCAGCGTCCGTGGGTCGCGCGACGCCGCGCGCACCCAGCGGGAAAGTTCGACGAGAAAGGCGCCTCGACGCCGCTCGAATGCGAACAAGGCCCGCCGGGCCACCAGCTCGGCGAGGGTGGTGGCGCTCCTGAGAACCAGCTCGACTTTCTCGCCCGGTACCGGAGCCGCGCCTGGCGCCACCGTCACGCTCACCCGCCGGTCCTCTCCCTCACTCCACTCGAGGGCCAGGGGCTTGCCCGAGCCTGCCCGTTGCTCCCCCGCCTCGACCGATCCCACCGACGTGCGGTCGGCGTAGTCAATGCGGACCAGCCCGCCCCCGGCCAGGGTGCTCAAGAGCGCCGCGACCGTTTGCCAGAATTCCTGCGGCGTATGTGCCCCGGCCGCCGCCAGCGTCAACCGGAACAGGGGCTCTTCCGGGTCAACCCCCGGCTTAGCCTCCTTGGCGTTGAATGTCCCTCGCAAACGCATCCGCCGCTCCTCTGCTCATGGGGCGTCTCCCATTAGTCGCGCAGGAAGCGTGCGACGGAGAGCCCGTACGTCTGATGCCGTAACTCACTGTTGGATTTGCGGTTGTGGAGTTACTTGGGAAGCAGGTGTTACTTGCCAGGCAACCTTGTTACCGAACGATAACGGTTGTGGTAGCCCGGTCAAAACCGTGCTAGCGCTCGCGGCCCGGCGCTCGATGCACTCAAGCGGGAACGGGAGTGAGGGTCACTCTTCGCCTTCGCGCGCCACCGCTCCGGTAACTCCTGCGCCTGCTCCTGCTCGGCAACCATCGGCATTGCTGCGACTCCGTGGACTCTCATGATCTATCCCCAATAGGTGTCTAACGAAACCGGGGGCTGTATAGGAGTGGGTTGGCGCGTCGCAATACCGCGTTGGATATCCACGATCCAGAGATCGGACGGCCGAGGATCGACCGTCGTGGCAATGAGCCTCCTGTCAGGAGACACACGGGGGAAGCGGTAGCCCCTCGGTTCCACATCGATCGCTGTTTCCTGGCTGTTGCGGTCTACGAGTACAAGCGATCGCTCGAAGCCGCCCGCTAAATGCACCAGCGTAACGGTGGGTAAGGTGACCGGTAACGTGATAGATGGCGGGCGGGTGCTGTAGCCGTGAACCGGGCCGGTAGGGGCGCTGGGCGCTGGGGGTGCCCTATCGGCCGCTGCTACTGGATTTTGGCTATGAACTGCACGTCGCCGGTGTTGTCCGGTCCGATGGAGCTCAGGTTGTTCTGCAGCGTCCAGCGGATGTGGGTGACGCACCCGTCATAGGTGCTGGGCGCACCGCAGCCGGCGGAAGACGGGGGTGTAGGTGCAGGAAGCACGGAGTCTGGGGTAACCTGAGGGGGTTACGATGGTCTGATGGGTAGCTCGACAACGAACGCGGCGCCGCCCAGCGGGCTTTCCTCCGTCCAGATCTTTCCTCCCAGCTCCGACACGATGCGCTGACTCAGAGCAAGCCCCAATCCTGTGCCTTTGTCTGGGTCTTTGGTAGTGAAGTACGGATCGAAGATCCGGGCCTGCAGGTCGGGCTTGACCCCGGGGCCGGAATCCGAGACCCGGACGCGGACGTGGTTGGCCGCGGCGGCGGTGTCGATGACGATGATCCGGCGATCGCTATGAGCCACTGCGTGCTCGGCATTCGTGATGAGGTTGCCGAACACTTGTTGCAGGTCGCCAGGGACGGCCATGACTTCGGGGAGCCCTGGAGTGAGATCGGCGCGGATCTCCACGTCCTGCGAGTGGAGCAGCCGGGACCGGATTTCGATCATGTCCCGCAGGAGGTCGTTGACCTGCACCCATTTCATCGACTCAGCCGAGCGGCGGGAGACTCTCAGCAGACGCTGGGCGATTTGCGCGGCGCGGTCCGCTTCCTTGAGGACAGTCCGGATGGCGTCGCCGGTGTCGGCCTCCCCGGTCTCGAGGTCAACAAGTTCCGCCTGACTCCGATTGGTGGTCGGCGGGCCGTTGACCTCATGAGCGATCCCGCCAGCACTGTCGCCCACGGTGGTGGCGGGCTTCTCCCGGGCGGGTAGCTCCCGCAGCGCGAGGTACTCTTCCGTCCGGTCCTGGATGGCCAGAAGCAGCTCTTCGGGGGGCTCTTCCTCGAGCCGGGTC
>JADFNQ010000202.1 GCA_022563285.1 Chloroflexota bacterium
CTCGCCCTGTCATGGGGGGTGCCTAACCAGTGGGAGCTGCTGTGCGCAACCATCGGCCGCGCCGACCTGATCGACGATCCGCAGTTCGATACGCCCGCCCTGCGCACGGAGCACCACGCCGAGCTGGAGCCGATGCTGAACGAGGCGCTGCGCCGGCGCACCACCGAGGAGTGGCTGCGCGAGTTCGATGCTATCGGCCTGCCCTGCGGCCCCCTGAACGACATCGCCCAGGCCGCCAAGCAGCCGCAGGTGAAGGCCCGCGACATGCTGGTGGAGGTGGAGCACCCGGCCGGGTTCAGCCTCAAGACGGCGAACACGCCGGTGAAGCTGAGCCGCACACCGGGGGGCATCCAGGGCCCGCCGCCGGCGATCGGGGAGCACACCGACGAGGTGCTGACCACGCTGCTGGGGCTGTCCAAGCGAGAGATCACGGAGCTGCGGGCGGCGGAGGCGGTGTTCGGGCCGCTGCCCAGCCCGATGGAGGTGCTGGCCCGCGATCAGGGGCAGGTCGACCCCCGCTCGCCCTGAGCCTGTCGCAGGGTGAGTAGGGCCGCTCCCGGTTCGACAGGCTCACCATGAGCGGCAATGCGGACGTCTCCCGCTCATCCTGAGCATGTCGAAGGATAGACGCCAACGGTCCCTGGCCTAGACTACGCCCTCTTCCCGCAGCCGCTCGATCTCGTCCGCGCAGTAGCCGAAGGCATCCAGCACCTCCGACGTGTGCTCTCCCAGCGGGGGCGCGGCCGCCGCGGCGGTCGCCGGCGTCTCGCTGAACTGGATCGGGCAGTTCACGACCGTGATCTCGCCCAGCTGCGGGTGCTGCACGGGTATCAGGTAGCCGTTGTCGTACGCCTGAGGCTCCTCGCTTACCTGCCTGTAGTCGTACACCGGGGCGCAGAAGATGTCCGCCGCTTCCAGCCGACCGATCCACTCGTCCGTGGTTCGGGTCGAGAAGTGCTCGTCCAGCAGGCGATTGAGCTCGTCGCGGCCGCGGATGCGGTCGCCCATGCCGGCGAACCGTTCGTCCGTCGCCAGCTCGGGCCGGTCTATCGCCCGGCAGAAGTCCGGCCAGCGGTGGGGATAGACGCCGCCCACCGCCATGTAGCCATCGGCGGTGCGATATGTATACCAGAGGAGGGGGAGGTGGGCGTTGCCGCGGCCGGCCTTGGGCTGCCGCTCCCCGGTCAGCAGGTAGTGTGTCAGCTCCCAGCACTGGCCGGCGAGGAGGCTCCCCAGCAGCGACGCCTCCACCTTCTGTCCCTGGCCCGTCCGCTCGCGGGCGAGCAAGGCGGTGACGATCCCCAGCGCCAGGGTGACCGCGCCCACATGGTCGGCGATGGCGGTGCCCGTGGGCATCGGCGTTTCGTCCGCGCCGGTGGTGCTCATCAGCCCGCTCATCGCCTGGGCCAGGATATCGTTGCCCGGCTTCCAGCCGAGGCGACCCTTCGTCCCGAAGGCGGAGGCGCCAGCGTAGATGATGCGGGGGTTCACCCGCTTGAACGCCTCGTACTCCAGGCCCAGCTTCTCCATCACCCCCGGCCGGAAGTTGTGGGCCACCACGTCGCAACCGCGGGCGAGGCGCAGGGCGACCTCCCGCCCCTTCTCCGACTTCAGATCGAGTGTCAGGCTCTTCTTGCCCCGGTTGATCGCCAGGAAGTAGGCGCTGACCCCGCGCTTGCGGTCCATGCCGAGCACGCGGCCGATCTCACCGCGGCCGGGCTGCTCCACCTTGATCACCTCCGCGCCCATATCCGCCATCAGCAGGGTGGCGTAGGCGCCCTGCTGGGCGATGGTGAAGTCCAGCACCCGAATCCCCTCTAGTGGTCCGCCCATGACGCCCTCCTTCGTATCGACTGCGTGACCCTAGGCTATTCGCGGCCGGCGGCGGCTGTCAACGCGACCTACGTTGACCCGGACGGGGCCGCCAACCTAAGATGCGAGCGAATCCCCGCTTCGAGCGCCCCAGGAGCAGCCGATGAAGATCACGCAGGTCAAGGTCCGTCTATTCGAGATGCCGATGCCGAAGACGTTCCACCCGACGTGGCAGCCTCTGCCCACCACCTCGGCGCGAATCCATGTCGTGGAGGTGCACACGGACGAGGGGATCGTCGGCGTCGGCTCCGGCGGGGTGCCGGTGCGCTGGGAGGTCGCGGGCCTGTTCCTGATGGGCCAGGACCCGTTCGACCTGGAGCGGCACGTGGCCCAGCTCCGCTCGATGGCGTTCTTCATCGGCCGGCCCTGGCCGGTTGAGGTGGCGCTGTGGGACGTCATCGGCCAGGCGACGGGCCAGCCGGTATACCGGCTGCTGGGCGGCGGCGCCGACAGGTTGAAGGCGTACGCCTCCACGGGCGAGCTGCGCGGGCTGGAGGCGAGGGTGGAATCGGCGGAGCAGATCGTGTCCGAGGGGTTTAAGGCGCTGAAGCTGCGCTTCCACAGCGCGGACGTTCGCGTGGACATCCGCACGCTGGAGGCGGTGCGCAAGGCGGTGGGGGACGATATCGACATCATGGTGGACGGAAACTGGGGCTGGCGCATCGCCCCCGACCTCCAGCCCAACCGCTGGGACCTGAGGACGGCGATCGGCGCCGCCAAGGAGATGGAGCGCCTGGGGGTCTACTGGCTAGAGGAGCCGCTGGACGCCTACGACTACGACGGCCTGGCCGAGCTGCGCTCCCACCTGACGACGCTGCGCCTGGCCGGGGCGGAGCTGAACCGGGGGCCGGAGGAGATACGCACGTACCTGGAGAAGGGCTGCCTGGATGTGTACCAGCCGGACTGCACCTTCATCGGCGGCATCTCCACGGCGCGGAAGATCGCGGCCCAGGTGGAGGCGGCGGGGAAGGTGTTCTCGCCGCACACCTGGACCAACGGCATCGGCCTGGTGGCGAACCTGCACGTCGCGGCGGCCTCGTCCCGCGTGCCGTACATCGAGTTCCCC
>JADFNQ010000203.1 GCA_022563285.1 Chloroflexota bacterium
CGGCGTTCGCCTACCGCGCAGGGCGTGGGTGTCACTCGATCGGGAGCATGGACCAGGGCGTGTTCACTGCTGCCACAACTACAGCGAGCACCTGTTCAAAGGCCTCGGATCCCAGATTACAGGCTCATTCATGCTCGTGGATGACCAATTGCCAGACCACAGCTTCGTAACGGCCGAAGCTCTGGCCGCTTTCCGTGCAGAACTCATCGCCGCCTGTTACCGGCGAACTCACGGCGGGTCGAATCACTTCGAGTGGTACGAAGAGATACCGCTGCTCCGGTGCGACGAAGAAGGCGACGATACGCGAGGGCTCGACGTGCTCGCCGTGACGGACGCTTATCATGTCGATGCAGCCGTCGCGGAGGCGCTTGACTATCTCCTCGAAAAGGCGCTCAAGAAGTTCAAGCAGGCGTGGGCCGAGCGGCATGTGATTGTATTCGACAAGGCTTCGGGGTTGTGCAACGCGGAGCGAGTGAGGCAGGCGCTCTCGTGGTACACGCCCGATGAACTCGGCGACGTTGACCTCATTTTGCTGACCGACAATGACGACGTAAGCGTTGTTTGGAGCAACGACCGTAGACCCTAGCGCTTAGCGCAGGACGTTGACCACCGGCCCCAAGTCAAAGATGGCGCGCCGCGCCCGCCTAAACGCGGTGGCAGGCCACCCAGTGCTCTTTGGCGCCGGAGCCCACGTTTCGCCACTCCGGTATGCGGTCGTAGCAGCCGGCCTCCTGCTCGGCGATGGGGCAGCGGGTGTTAAACACGCAGCCGGGGGGCGGGTGCATGGGGCTGGGGACGTCCCCGGTGAGGATGATCCGCTCGCGCTGCGCCTCGATCGCAGGGTCGGGGATGGGCACCGCCGACATGAGCGCCTTGGTGTACGGGTGCAGCGCGTTCTCGTACAGCTCCACGCGGTCCGTGAGCTCCATAAGCTTGCCGAGATACATCACGGCGACGCGGTCGCTGATATGCCGCACCACGGACAGGTCGTGGGCGATGAACAGGTAGGTCAGGCCGAAGTTGTCCTGGAGCTCCTCCAGCAGGTTGATGATCTGGGCCTGGATGGAGACGTCCAGGGCGGAGACCGGCTCGTCGGCAACGATGAAGGTGGGCTGCACGGCCAGGGCGCGGGCGATGCCGATGCGCTGGCGCTGGCCGCCGGAGAACTCGTGTGGGTAGCGGTTAGCGTAGTAGGGGTTGAGGCCGACGATGCGCATGAGCTCCTGCACCCGCTCCCGCCGCTCGTTACGGCTCTTGGCCAGGCTGTGGATGACGATGGGCTCGGCGATGATGGAGCCGACGGTCATGCGCGGGTTCAGGGATGCGTAGGGGTCCTGGAAGATCATCTGCATGCGGCGGCGCATACGGCGGATCTCGCCGGACTTCATGACGGTGAGGTCGTTACCCTCGAACAGGACCTCGCCAGAAGTGGGCTTATACAGCATGAGGATGACGCGCCCCAGCGTGGTCTTGCCGCAGCCGCTCTCCCCCACCAGTCCCAGCGTCTCGCCACGCTTGATAGCGAATTCCACGCCGTCTACGGCCTTTATATCGGCGACCTTACGCTGGAACAGGATGCCGGATGTTACAGGGAAGTACATGCGGACATCGTTAACCCTGACGATCGTATCGTCGCCGGGACCGGCGGTGGGTGTCGACGGCGCCTGCTCTACAGCCATGCTCTCTCCTTTTTATGCGGCCGCGGGCGACTTGGTAGCCTTGGCCACGCGCTCCCACTCCCAGCAGGCGCTATGATGACCGTTCCCGACGGGCAGAAGTGGAGGAACGTCCTCGGCACAGCGGTCAACAGCGAAGCGGCAGCGCGCCCGGAAGGAGCAGCCGGGCGGGATCCGCGCCAGGTCCGGAGGCATACCCTCAATGGGCTCCAGCTTCTCCTTGCGGGCCTGGTCTAGGCGGGGAACGGACCTGAGAAGCCCCAGGGTGTACGGGTGTCGCGGCTGGTGGTAAAGGTCTTCCGCAGTGGCTGACTCAATGATCTTGCCCGCGTACATCACGTTTACGCGGTCAGCGTAGCGCGCCACCACGCCCAGGTTGTGGGTGATAATGATCACGGATGTTCCCAACTCGCGGGTAAGGCGAGTAAGCAGTTCCAGTATCTGCGCCTGAATGGTGACATCGAGGGCCGTGGTGGGCTCGTCGGCCAGGAGGAGCTTGGGGTTACAGGAGAGCGCCATCGCGATCATTACACGCTGTCGCATGCCACCGGAGAACTGGTGCGGATAGTCGTTGATCCGAGTGCGGGCCTCGGGGATTCCCACCATCTCCAGCAGCTCAATGGCACGCTGGATAGCGGAGGCGCGGTCCATCTTGAGGTGCAGCTCCAGCGTCTCCGTCAACTGGCGGCCGATGGTAAGGACGGGATTCAGGGAGGTCATCGGCTCCTGGAATATCATGGCGATCTTGTTCCCCCTGATGTGCCGTATGTGGGTCTCACTCATGCTGATCAGGTCTTCGCCCTCAAACTGGACGGAGCCGGAGACGATCTTGCCTGGGGGAATGGGGATGAGGCGCAGGATAGACAGGGCGGAGACGGTCTTGCCGCAGCCGCTCTCGCCCACGAGACCGAGGATTTCGCCGGGCTCTATATGGAAGGTGACGCCGTCAACGGCCTTGACCACGCCCTCCTCGGTATAGAAGTATGTCCTAAGCTCCTCA
The DNA here is from genome assembly GCA_022563285.1 of Chloroflexota bacterium. GTDB lineage: Bacteria > Chloroflexota > Dehalococcoidia > SM23-28-2 > RBG-16-64-32 > JADFNQ01. Next base: position 2,677 of record JADFNQ010000203.1, read on the forward strand.
ACCTGTAGCAGTGGTTCGGCCAACGGATCCTCCTCCAGCGGTCAATGCGGTCTCAGTTCCACCCAGTTGATGCGGCCTAGGGACCAAGCGCACTCCTGTGGTGGGGAAGGGGGGATTCGAACCCCCACGCCTTTCGGCACGTGATCCTAAATCACGCTCGTCTACCGGTTCCGACACTTCCCCGATCTCCATATCGCTCTTTTTGGGGGGCCGCCCGGGACCCGAAACAGGAACCGGCCGATTAAGAGTCAGCTGCCCT
>JADFNQ010000204.1 GCA_022563285.1 Chloroflexota bacterium
GGAGGGGGCGGAGAGGAAGGAGTAGTTGTCGAAGGTGATGTGGGGCAGGGGGATGCCGAGGACTAGCGTGCGCATTCCGGATCAGCTCAGGGAAAGCGATCTCAGATACCGCTTGAGGGCGGGCCCTGTGTCCTCCCGCCGCAGCGCCAGCGCCACAGAGGCTTCCAGCAGCCCCAGAGGCCGGCCGGTGTCGAACCGCTCCCCCTGGAACTCGCAGGCGAACAGGGGGTGACCGGCCTGGAGCAGCATCGCCAGGGTATCCGTGAGCTGCATCTCGCCGCTGGCCCCGGGCTGGGTTTGCTCCAGCAGTGGCCAGATGTCCGCCGTCAGGACGTAGCGCCCGACGGTGGTGAGGTCAGAGGGGGCCTCCTCCACCGATGGCTTCTCCACGATGCCGCGTACGCGGTACACCCTGTCCTCCACGGGCTCGGGGGTGATGACGCCGTAGTGGACGACCTCCTCGCGGGGCAGCCGCTGCACGGCGATGACGCTGCCTTCGTGCTTTTCGTACACGTCGATGAGCTGACGTATGGCGGGCACGTCGGAGACGATGATGTCATCGGGGAAGAAGAGGGCGAACGGGTCGTCGCCGACGACGTGACGGGCGGTGAGGACGGCGTGGGCTATGCCCCGGCGCTCCTTCTGCCGCACGAAGGTGATCTCCGCCAGATGGGCCAGCCGGCGTACCTCACGCAGCTCCGCTTCCCTGCCGCTGCTCTCCAGAACCTGCTCGAGATCGAAGTTGCGGTCGAAGTGGTCTTCCACGGACCGCTTGGTGCCCGCCGTGACGATAGTGATGTAATGAAGTCCCGCCGCCACTGCCTCCTCCACCACGTACTGGATGACCGGCTGGTCTACCAGAGGCAGCATCTCCTTGGGGACCGCCTTGGTGGCCGGGAGGAAGCGGGTGCCGTGGCCGGCGGCGAGGATCACTGCCTTGCGGACCGTCATGCGAGGGGGACGCTCCTTTCGGGTGCCTGCCTGCGGGTAGTCTACCTCAGGGGTAGTGCGGTAGCAAGCGGAGGCGCGTCCCGACGGCTGAGTGGAATCCTGAGGCGAATTCAGGCGTCAGGGGTCAGGGAGGAAGATTACAGTGCTGCCACCTCCTGGTTTTCCCATTGGCATTTCTGGCTTGACATTGGGACTCGCCAGCGTGATAGGATAACCTGCGGTCGTGCTAGACGGGGAGCTAGCGGTGCCCTGAACCCGCAATCCGCTACAGCGGGGTTGAATTCCCGCTCGAGGTCTAGGCGCCGTAGGGACTGCCTTTGATAAGTGGCGTCGATGACCCGGCCCTGCGCGGCGAGGCGCTACGAACCCCGTCAGGCCCGGAAGGGAGCAGCGGTAAGTAGTTAGCTTCGGGTGCCGCAGGCAAACCGAGTCGGAGCTGGCTGTCAGGGGTAAGCTTGCGGAACTGGATCGACAGTGGGTGCACGGCCGCTCTATATAATAGTGGTAAGCCGGAACAGCTAAGGAGAGGTGAGTTTGCCCAAACCCCGCCCCGGGGCGGACACTCCCCAGCCCAGGCGCAACAAGGCAAAGAGCAGCCAACCGTCCCAAACCATCGCTCACTCCTCTAGCGACCGTCTCCACCTAGCCCTGGGGGTCGCCATGGCTGCCGTGACCCTCATCGCGATCGCTCTGCCGCTGACGAGTTCCAGCGCCAGCGCGGAACGCTCCACCAGCCCCGTTCTCGTTGTTTCTGGTGGCTTCTCCTCCGCCCTACAGTCGCAGGCGCAGACGCTGGTCAGCGCCCTGGCGCAGGTCGGCCCTGTGGCAGCTGCGCAGGAGCCCGGCCTTTCCCAGAGCCTGGACGGGTTCCCGGGCGGGGCGCTTGTGCCCCGCCCTCTCCTGGTAGCGGCGGCGGGCGTACTGCTGCGAGGGGCCCTGGCCGGGCCGGAGGGCCAGCAGGGCCTCGCTATCGAGTTGCAGGAGGCTGTCCGGTTCACCCTGCACGAGGGAGATTTCTCCTCGACGGTATTCTCCACCCGGCCCACGGTGGGCGCTGCCCTGACGGCGCTCGGCGCTGAATACGATGAGTACGACATTATCCTGCCGGCGCCGGATACGCCCCTAACCGGCGGGCTGCATGTGTTCGTGGAGCGTGCGATAACGGTCAAGCTTACAGTCGGCGCGAAGAAGCCAGCCGACGTCCACACGCACGCCGAGACGGTGGCCGGGCTGCTGGCCGAGGAGGGCGTCAAGCTTTCGGAGGGTGACTCCGTCAGGCCCAAGCCGTCCAGGCACCTGAGCGACGGCATGGCGATATCGGTGACGGTTGTGGGAGAGAAGATCGAAGTCGAGGAGACGCCTATCTCGTTCCGGACGATCTACCGCAACGACCCCGATCTGCCCCAAGGCCAGTCCGTGGTGGCGCAGTTCGGCATTGACGGCTACGTGGTTCGGGAGTACGCCGTCGTCTACAGGAACGGCATAGAGGCCAGCCGGAAGATGCTATCGGAGGTCATCGTGGCGCCCGACCACGAAATCGTCGTCCAGGGCACGGCTGTGGTCGCCGCGGCGGTAGCGGCGCCGAGCGCACCGAGCGCGCCGAGCGGTGACCCCAACTGCCCACGAACCCTGACCGTGTGGGCGACGTGGTACACGGCGGCCAGCGCCGGCGGCTACGGCACAACCGCCACCGGCACCAGCGTGCAGAAGGGCACGGTGGCTGTGGATCCGCGAGTCATCCCGCTGGGGACGCAAATGTATATCCCCGGCTACGGCTACGGCGTGGCGGAGGACACCGGGGGGGCGATCATCGGCAACATAATCGACCTGGGCTACGGTCCCAACGATGTCTACGACTGGGGCAGCCGCTACGTAGACATCTGCATCGTTTAGCTAGAGGCTGATGCGCCTCCGGCGCACCCTGACCCCGATAGCCGTCTGGTTCCAGGTTTGTTCATCC
>JADFNQ010000021.1 GCA_022563285.1 Chloroflexota bacterium
ATGATCGAGGAGTACGGGATCGTCCTCCTGCAGATGATGGAGAACGCCGGCCGCAACCTGGCGTGGCTGACCGCAAGCCTAGCGGATGGGGCTGCGGGAAGGAGCGTTGTGGTGCTGGCGGGGAAGGGGAACAACGGCGGCGGGGGCATGGTGGCCGCCCGCCACCTTAGCAATATGGGCGCTCACGTGCGCCTGCTCCTGGCCGGTGCGGTGGACGATCTGGTGGACGCGCCCGCCCATCAGACCTCCACCCTGGGCAGGATGGGCGTGGAGGTGCTGGAGGCCGAGGCCGCGCCCGCAGAGCTCCTCCGGCAGACGATTGAAGGTGCCGACCACATCATCGATGCGGTCATCGGCTACAGCCTGAGGGGCGCGCCCAGCGGACAGGCCGCCGTCCTGATAGAGCTGGCCAACGCCGGTGGCAGACCGATCGTGTCCCTGGACGTGCCTTCGGGCGTGGACACAGGGTCGGGCACGGTGTACGAGCCGTCGATTAGGGCCGCCGCCACCCTGACCCTTGCTCTGCCCAAGACGGGCCTCGGGACGCCGGAGGTGAGACGGCGGCTGGGCGAGCTGTACCTGGGGGACCTGAGTGTACCGCCCGCGCTGTACCACCATCTGGGGCTGGACGTAGGGCCGCTGTTCGCCGAGGAGAGCGTGGTGCGGCTGCGCTGGGCGGACGACGGCTGGGTGAGCCAGCGGTAGGTCACTCCAGCGAGGCGCAGCCGGGCTTTCCTACCTAGGTGGAACCGGCCCTGCGGCCCGCCACGTATCTTATGATGGAGATTGGCGCTGTCTATATACGGTGACCGAGGAGGTGGTTCTGGTGGCGACGGCGGTAATCGCACTTGAGCAGAGGGTTAGTGAACGCCACACGCTGGCGTCCGAGCTTTTTGCCGGTCTGGAGTGGGCCGCGCTGAAGGCCTCGCCCGTCTACTACGGCATCGGGGTGCCGCGCGGCGAAGGCGCGCCGGTGATCCTCGTCCCGGGGTTCCTGGGTTCGGACCGATCCCTCCTGGAGATGCATCTGTGGCTGGGGCGGATAGGATACCGGTCGTACCTGTCAGGCATAGGTCGCATCGCCGATTGTCCTGATATCCTGGTAGAACGCCTGCTTGAGAGGGTAGACGAGGCCTACCGGGAAACGGGCAGTAGGGTACGCCTGATCGGACACAGCCTGGGCGGGCTGCTCGCCCGCGCGGCCGCAGTGCAGAGGCCGGAGCAGATCGCGCAGGTGATCACGATGGCCTCACCGTTCCGCCGGCTATCCGCTCACCCGCTCGTGCTCTCGATCATCAAGCTGGTGCGCGGCATAGCCCTGGAGCGTCACGGCTGGGACGGGGGATGTCCGTGCGAATGCTCATTTGTGGGGGCGCTGGCGAAGCCGCTGCCCGAATCCGTGGCCCGCACCGCCATCTACACAAAGACCGATCCCGTAGTGGACTGGCGAGACTGCGTGGAGAGCGATCGGTCGCTGAACGTCGAGGTTAGCGGCACTCACTCAGGTATGGTCTCCAATGCAACCGTCTACAGAGAGTTGGCGAGGCTGCTGGCGCCGCCCATCTGCATCCGCGAGCCGGACCGCATCGAACCCCCCGCCGAGCCCGATATCAGACGCGCCGCCTAGTGCGGAGGCGCTATCAAGCCCTGTGCTCGGGCCTGCCGGCAGCCTCAGACTGCGACCTCGCGCGGCCGCCTGTCACCGAGCCGGGAAGGAACACCACCGCTGTCGCCAGCAGGAAGAGTACCGCGGCGGGAATCTGGCCGTAGACATCGCCGTAGTAGGCGGCGGCGAAGATCGCCAGACCACCCATGGACGCCGCCGCGACAACCGGCCAGCGACGGACCAGCAGCCACAGCAGGCCCAGCAGGCCCCACACGGGAGCGATCAGTGCCCAGGAGATAATCGTATAGGTCTCGCCGTCCACCAGGGCACCGTAAACCATGATGCCGGTGGCCAGCCCCACCCCCGCCAGGGCGGCGACCAGCCCCAGCGCCAGCATCGTTCGGCCCAGGACGAACCGCCGCACGCTGGCCGCGGTCACGGCGCCACCCCCACATCTGACCTCATTACTCCCACACCCCCATGATAGGCGCTGCCGGAGCGGCATGCCAACGCTTGGATAGGCCCGATATCAGCTTGATTCCGGCCCCTCGTACAGTTCGGCTTCGATGAAGAAATCCTTCCAGGCGAACCAGAAGGCGTAGAACGAGGGCAGCGGTTGGAGCATCTCGCCGGCCAGCGGGCCCTCAAGCGCCTCCCCAGACAGGCCCGACCAGGTCGACCCCGTCTCCCGGTCGCGCACTATCACGTCGCCCTCGGCCAGCGTCACGAATTCGAACGTGAGGCTGCGGTCATCTAGCGGCCGCAGGAATACTTGGCCCGTCTGGGAGCGCCCATCGAACACCACAAGCAGCTCCCGGTCAGCGAAGGTGTCGTTCACCACCGGCGTCTCCAGAAGCGTCCGGAAGGGATAGCCCTTCGCGCTGCCGCCGAAGATGTAGCCCAGCACCAGGTCCTTGGGCGGCAGCCGGTCATCGGTTCGGGACTGGCCCAGAGGGCCGGCGCCAGGGCTAGCGTAGTACGATTGATAGGGATCGCCAGCGTAGCCACCGCCCTTGTCCAGCACCAGCGTATCCGGCTCCATCTCCTTCCAGGCAGCCCAAGTTGTCTGCACCTGCGGTATCTGGGTCAGGCTGGCCCCCTTGAAGCGGCCATCGATCCCCTCTCCGCTTACCTGCAGCCAGAGAGAGTCCGACTGCCGGTCATACATTACAAGGTTGTTCATGATCAGCTTCCCGGATACCCCGAAGGTGAGCTCCTGGCCCTCGATCCGCCGGTCAAACACGAGACCGGTAAAGCACAGTGGTCAGAACGTGACGGCAATGGGGACACCGCCCACCGTATCGTTCACGATCTCGTGACGGCTGAGGATGTTGACCGGGTACGCCCTGCTCTCCCCGTTAATGCTGATGCCGATAACGAACTCCGTGGGCACCATCTCGCCGCGCTCCTCCGCCTCCCGCGCCGTCAGGAAGCTGGGGTTATCGATAGAGCGGATGCCGTCGCGGGCGGTGAACGCGAACGCCTCCACGCTGCGGCTCTCTGCGTCTGAGGGTACGAGCACCGAGTTCGCCGGCAGATCGATCGTCAGCCCGAAGATCCCGAACCGCTGGGCAAAGACGATGACAACGATGAGGACCGCGCCCAAGGCGAGGAGCCAGGGCAGCAGGCCCGCAACCGTCCCGAACACCAGCCCTAGCCTCCGCACCATAACGTCGCCTAGGTCAGCTTGATGAACAGCGCCGCGCCTCCCAGCACGGCCGCTAGAGCGAGCCACACCTGTCCCGCCACCTCCGCCTCCCGGTCCAGAGCGGGCCCGCGCCGCCAGCCCAGCCCCCGCGTCTCTTTGGACACCAGACCCCGCAACCCCATATAGGCGAACCAGACCGCCACTACGGTCAGGTAGATGCTGTAGTACACCTCCCGCTGGGCGGTCTCTGACGCCAGCTCAAACCAAGCCTGGAACGGGTTCATCTTCTCCTCTGTAATACATCAGCAATGGGCCAGCTCCCGCGCTGCCTGACTCGAGCGCCGGCTACATAGGAGTTACGTAGGGGCCGTCGCAAAGGATTCGGCGCTCTCCCCAATTGCCGTAGCGCCGGAACGGCCTCGCTCAGCGTATCTTCCATGAGAGTAATGTTCTTCTATACATAGGAGGAGACGTGAGCAAGGTTGCTATTATCCTGCTGGCCGGCCCCGGAACTCATGAGAGTCACGCCCGTATGTTCCACAGCCTGGTCTACTCAAAGGAGCTGCGGGAGAAAGGGCATGAGGTGCGCCTCATATTCGATGGGGCGTCAACGGAGTGGCTCGCCAAATGGGGCGATCCCCAGGACGACGATGATCGGATGATGAGTGGATTCTTCGCCGGGCTCAGGGACGCCGGCCTAGTATACATCGTCTGCGACTTCTGCGCCGGCGCCTTCAATGTCCACGACAAGCTGAAGACGCAAGGCGAACCGTTGGTGGCGGAGTACCTGAACCATCCAAGCGTAGCAACCCTCATCGATGACGGTTTCCAGCTGCTGACGCTGTAGAAGGCGCTCCCCCAGACCGTCCTACGCCGAGTCGCCCCTCATCGGGCGCCACGCCCTCTTCCCATGGCCGGCTACTGACAATAGCCAGCCCGCTCTCCCTTTTCTCCCGGCTAGGCACTCCACGCGCGGCCGGCGGCGGCTGTTGATGGCGCGCATGCTTCAACCTACGTGTAATCCGCCATTTATAGAACGTTCATGGGCGGCTGAGATACTCAACCCATGGCAAGCACGTATCAGATAACAGAAGGAGGAGCTGTGATGGTGACACAAACAGGCAGAAGGTTTCTACTCCGTGCTTGCGCTGTGTGCAAGAGAGACGCTTACCTCGACCTGATTGACGAGCCTGAGTGGCGCTGTCTGCTGTGCGGGCGTGTGGTTCCGCCGGAGACCACTCCGGCCGGCCTCCCGGTGGTCGGGACGGGCCAGAAGGCGGCCTAGGGAGTAGCGAGGCAACGGGGCCGATCACGACTATCCATACATCACCAAGGGCAAAGGCCCGTACCCTACCAGCCGGTGCTCCAGCCAACATCGCACCAGCGCGAATTCGCGAGCAGCCCCGGCGCAGGGTGCGTATCTTAGAAAGAGATTAATGGAGTCAGACAAGGGAGGGAAGAGAGTGGAAGAGGAGAGGGACGACAAGACTCGCCGGCGGCCAGCTTGGTGGCTATTTATTGGCCTCGCCTTGGTCGCCGTGGTGCTGTTCATTCCCCTGCTCCGGAGCGGTAGCGGTGAGGAAACAGGAGACGTCTCTCTCCAGGCCTTCGCCCAGGAGGTGGAGGCTGGGAACGCTGAGCGCATCATCATCAAGGGCGATAAGCTAATACTGGAGCGGCCGGATGGGACGGAGATCGAGAGCCGGAAAGAAGAGGGGATCAGCGCCATCGAGACGCTCCAACGCCTGGGGGTCTCCGATGCGGCGCTTCAGAATGTCGAGATCAGTGTCGAGGACGAAGGCACCAGCTTCGGCGACATCCTTCTCGGCCTCCTCGGTTTCGCTCCCCTTCTACTCTTCGTGGTCATCGGATTCATAATCTGGCGCCAGTTTCAGCGCTCCGGCGGCGGGATATTCGGGTTCGGCAAGAGCAAGCCCCGGGTCACAGGGGTTGACGGCCGGCGCCCGAACGTCACGTTCGGCGATGTCGCCGGGGTGGAGGAGGCGAAGCTGGAGCTTCAAGAGGTCGTCGAGTTCCTGAAGTCTCCCGATAGGTTCACCCGGCTGGGCGCCCACGTCCCCAAGGGAGTTCTGCTGGTGGGGCCGCCGGGCACGGGCAAGACGCTGCTCGCCCGGGCGGTCGCCGGGGAGGCCAGCGTGCCCTTCTTCAGCATCTCAGCCTCGGAGTTCGTGGAGATGTTCGTCGGCGCCGGCGCTTCCCGGGTTCGCGACCTGTTCGAGAAGGCGAAAACGGCGGCGCCCTCCATCATCTTCGTCGATGAGATCGACGCCGTGGGCCGACGCCGGGGCGTCGGCCTGGGCGGCGGCAACGACGAGCGGGAACAGACGCTGAACCAGATCCTGGTGGAGATGGACGGGTTTGAGACTGACACCAACGTCATCGTCATCGCCGCTACCAACCGCGCCGACGTGCTGGACGCCGCCCTCCTGCGGCCCGGGCGGTTCGACCGCCGGGTACTAGTGGACCGCCCCGATGCGGCGGGCCGAGAGGCGATACTCCAGGTGCACTCACGCGGGAAGCCGCTGGCCCCAGAGGTTAAGCTGGCGGACATCGCCAAGCTGACCGCCGGCTTCACCGGCGCCGACCTGGAGAACCTGATGAACGAGGCGGCCATCCTCGCCGTACGCAAGGGACATCTCTCGATAGGCAGCGCCGATCTCGACGAGGCGTTCGAGCGGATAGTGGCCGGGCCGGAGCGGAGCAAGAAGCTCCTCAGCCCGGAGGAGCGCCGCGTGGTCGCCTATCACGAGGCTGGCCACGCCTTCGTGATGGAGTCCATGCCCGATGGTGATCCCGTGCGCAAGATCAGCATCGTCTCTCGCGGGCCGGCCTTGGGTTTCACAATGCCGCTGCCGGAGCGGGACCGAGTGCTCCGCTCAAAGGAGGCGCTTGAGGACGAGATCGCCGGCCTACTGGGGGGCCGCGCCGTTGAAGAGCTGCTATGTGGCAGCATCACCACCGGAGCGGCCAACGACCTGGAACGGGCGACCGCGCTGGCGCGGGCGATGGTCACCCAGTTCGGGATGAGCGATGACCTGGGCCTGCGCATCTTCGCCGGCGGCGACGGGGTCCCGCTCACCTGGCCGCCGCAGCAGCGCGATTACGCCGAGGGCACCGCCCTCAGGATCGATGCGGAGATCAAAGGCATCCTGGACCGCGCCCACGACAGAGCGACGGCGCTCCTCAGGGAGCATTGGGGCACGGTAGCGCGGCTCGCCGAAGCCCTCCTTGCGCGGGAAACGCTGGAGCGGCCGGAGATAGAGAAGCTGCTAGCCGAGAGGGACACGGGGACTGAGGTGCCGTGCCCGGATGAGCGGCTACTTGAGCGCGGATCGGCAGCGGCCACTGGAGCCTAAATTTACCGAAGCTGTTACGTCAAACCGTTGTAGAACTTGCCAGAAAGGAGGTGTGAGATGAGCAATCCGCAGGAAGTGACTGACGCCGAGTTCGAGACTGTGGTCCTGAAGTCGGAGATCCCCGTCCTCGTCGACTTCTGGGCCCCGTGGTGCGGCCCCTGCCGCATGGTGGCGCCCATCGTAGAGGAGCTGGCCGAGGAGTACGACGGCCGGGTGAAGTTCGTAAAGGTGAACATCGACGATAACGTCCAGACCGCTGTCGCCTACGGCATCCGCAGCATTCCGACGCTGCTGGTGTTCAAGGAAGGCCAGCAGGTGGACCAAACCATCGGATTCCGGCCCAAGGGCGACCTCCAGCGATCCCTGGAGAAGGCCCTGACCCAAGACACCCTTATCCCGAGCTGAGCCTTCGACAGGCTCAGCCGTTGATCACTGGCGAGGGGGCCGGCGCAGCGGTTGCGCCGGCCCCCTCAGAGTTGACACCCTCCTAGCCCAGGCGCACAATCGCGGCGATGGGTAGGGAGGTCGCCCCTCTCGAGGGCGCACCCCTCGGCACGGTGAAGACCCGCATTCGGCTCGGCATTATGAGATTGCGCGAAGAGTTCAGGCCCGGAACGGAGCCCAAGACAGAGCCCCTGGTCTGTGAACGGGGACCAGTCGCGTGACAGACCTGGTGGTGCTGCTGGATGTGGACAACACCCTGCTGGACAACGATCTGGTCCGCACCGGCCTTGAGCAGGAACTTTCGGGGGTGCTGGGACGGGGGCAGGCGAGCCGCTTTTGGGAGATCTACGAGCAGGTCCGCGCTGAGACGGACCTCGTAAACTTCCCCGAAACGATGGAGCGGTTCGGGCAGGAGTGCCCGGACACCGGCTGCCTGAGCAGGGTGAGCGCCACCCTCTACGCATTCCCGTTTGATCGATACGTGTTTCCTGAGAGCCTATCGGCCATACGGCACGTCGCCTCCTTCGCCACACCGGTCATACTGTCGGACGGAGATCAGCTCTTCCAGCGCTATAAGATCCGGGCCGCCGGCCTGGAGGAAGCCGTGGGTGGGAACGTCCTGGTCTACGTCCACAAGGAGCAGAGCACAGGGGACATATGCAAGCGGTTCCCTGCCACGCACTACGCGATAGTGGACGACAAGACCTGGATCCACGCCGCCATGAAGGCCGCGATGGGCGAGCAGATCACCACCGTTATGGTCTGCCAGGGGCAATACGCCCACGATCCCGCCCACCACAGCTTCCCCGAGGCGGACCTGACTATCGAAGGCATTGGAGGCCTGCTAGCATTAGGCCCAGAGTGGCTGAACGCCTCGCGCGCCTAGAAGACGAGCGACCGCCGATGGCTGACCTATCGCTCGAGTCTCTGAGAGCCCACCGCGCGAACGGCCGATCTACAGACGCTTTGATCGGAGGGACGTGACCATGGCAGACATCAAGGTCTACGGGGCTCCCTGGTGCCCTGACTGCAGACGCTCCAAGCTGTTCCTGGGCGAGCAGCGCGTGCCCTACGACTGGATCGACATCGACGCCGACGCGGAGGGCCTGCGCTTCGTGGAGGAGCTACAGGGCGGGGGAAGGACGATCCCTACCATCATATTTGCCGACGGCAGCCACCTGCTCGAGCCGTCTAACGATAAGCTCGCGCAGAAGCTGGGCCTGCGCCTTAAGGCGGAGCGCAGCTACTACGACCTGCTGATCATCGGCGGCGGGCCTGCCGGACTGTCCTCCGCCATCTATGCCGGTCGCGAGGGGATCGATAGTCTGGTGATCGATAAGAGCGCGTTGGGCGGCCAGGCGGCCCTCACAGAGCGCATTGACAACTACCCAGGCTTCCCGGAGGGGATCCAGGGAGGGGAGCTGGCCGACCGCATTATTCAGCAGGCTAGACGTTACGGAGGGGAGCTGCTCTCCGCTGTGGGCGTCAAGGAGGTCAAGCGGCAGGACGAATACGTTGTCGTCGTCGCCGAAGCAGGGGACGACTACTGCGGGAGAGTCGCTCTCATCGCCACCGGCTCTACGTACAGACGGCTAGACGTCCCTGGGGAAGAAGACCTGATCGGCGCTGGCATCCACTTCTGCTCCACCTGCGATGGCCCCTTCTACAAGGGAGCAGACGAGCTAGCCGTCATCGGCGGCGGGAACTCGGGGCTGGAGGAAGGGCTCTTCCTGACGCAGTTCGCCAAGAAGGTCCGCATCTTGGAGCGGGGCGACCGGCTCCAGGGGTCTCCGCTCCTCCGGGACAAGGTGCTGAACCATCCGCAGATGGAGGTGCACACGAACACACAGGTCACGGAGTTCCGGGGTAACGGCAAGCTGTCTGCTGTAGTTGCTCGCGATGCTGTTACCGGCGATGAGCGCGTGTTCCAGCCCGCGGCCGCCTTCATATTCATCGGCCTGGACCCGAACACCTCTTTCCTCAAGGGCTCCCTAGAGCTGGACCAGTGGGGATTCGTCATCACCGACGATACGCTTCAGACGAGCCTCCCCGGCGTCTTCGCGGCGGGGGATGTGCGCGCCGGCTCCACCAAACAGCTCGGAGCGGCGATAGGCGAGGGGATAACCGCTCTGCTGATGATCAGGCGGCATCTGGAGAAGAGCGCCCACCTGCCGGTGCATAAGGCGAACGCCTGACCGGTCCTGCTGGGCCGATGCCACAGCCAGGCGGACCACATCGGAGCTTAGGCGCCGGGTAATATGCTGTTCGAGAAGTCCGGGTTCAGCGCAGTCAACATCCCTGCCCGAGCAAAGCAACTGATTCGGTGACCACAGGAGGCACGTCGTGAAATCGTTCGACATGATAGTCATCGGTTCGGGCTCCGGCCTGGAGGTCTCCTCGGAGGCGGCCGAGCGCGGGCTCTCGGTGGCGGTGGTGGAGCATGGCCCATTCGGCGGCACCTGCTTGAACCGGGGCTGCATCCCGTCCAAGATGCTGATCCACAGCGCCGACGTCATGGAGACGATCCAGAGGGCGGACCTGTTCGGCATAAAGGCCGAGGTGAGGAGTGTGGACTGGGAGTTCATCGTCAAGCGGGCCGTGGACAGCGTGGACGGCGACGCCCGCGCGGTGGAGGAAGGCAACCGCCAGACCCCGAAGATAACCGTCTTCAAGGATACCGCCAGGTTCGTCGGGGAGAGGGCCCTGGAGGTCGCGGGGGTACGGATCACCGCCGAGACCATCGTCATCGCCGCCGGGACCAGGCCCCGCGTGCCAGAGATCGAGGGTCTCAGCGACGTCCCCTTCATCACCTCCGACCAGGCGCTGCGCCTGCCCAACCAGCCGCGGCGGCTCATCATCCTGGGCGGAGGGTACATCGCCGCTGAGCTGGCCCACTTCTTCGGCGCCCTGGGGACTGAGGTCACAATCGTCCACCGCGGGCCGCGGCTGCTCCGCCAGGAGGACGACGACGTAGCCGCCCGCTTCACGGAGGTCTACACGCGACGGTTCACGTTGCTCCTCAACACCACTGTCAGGCGTGCGCATCGAGACGGTGAGCAGATCGTCCTGGAGGCGGCCACGGACGGCCAGACGCGAACCCTGAGCGCGGACGCTCTCCTCCTGGCCCTGGGACGGGTGCCCAACAGCGACCTGCTGGACGTAGCAGCAACCGGTGTGGCGGTCGACGAGCCGGGTTACGTCAAGACCGACGAATACCTGGAGACGAACGTGCCCGGCGTCTGGGCCCTGGGCGATATCGTGGGCCGCTACCTGCTGAAGCACAGCGCTAACCTGGAGGCCGCCTACGTGGCCCACAACATCTTCAACGCTGATAGCAAGGTCGCGGTGGACTACCACGCCATGCCCCACGCCATCTTCGCCTCGCCCCAGGTTGCCAGCGTCGGCCTGACGGAGCGGGCCGCGAAGGAGCAGGGCCTGCCTTACGTGGCCGGCGCCTACAGCTACTACGACACCGCCTACGGCTCCTCCATCGAAGACCGGGACGGGTTCGTGAAGGCGCTAGCTCACCAGGAGACCGGCGAGATACTCGGCTGTCACATAATCGGCAGCGAGGCGTCGATGCTCATCCAGGAAGTCGTGAACGCGATGAGGATGCGCCTGGGCGCCGATGCCATCACCCAATCGATCTACGTGCACCCGGCACTGCCGGAGGTTGTCCAGCGAGCATTCGGGTCGCTCCCGATCGGAGGCTAGGCGGCGCGACGCCTGACCGCGGCCTAGCGGTTGCCGGAAGACATCCGGACCGCCTCGGGGAGCTGCCGCAGCCGCAGCATCGCCAGGGTGCCCAGCGCCGGGCCGATGGCGAGCATAGCGAACGCGAGCCCCCAGCCCTGCGCCTCCTGGACGATCGGCAGCAGCCGGATAGAGCCGATGGTCAGGAGGAATCCGAGGCCGGTCTGCAGGGTGAGGGCGGTGCCGACGTAGCTGGGGTCCGCCAGCTCGGACATGGCGGTGGAGAACTGGGCGGAGTCCGCGACCACGGCCAGCCCCCAGAACAGGACCAGGATCACGATGATAACCGCCGCGCCCTCCGGCAGGAAT
>JADFNQ010000205.1 GCA_022563285.1 Chloroflexota bacterium
GTCGGTGGAGATGGTGGCCACGCTCATCCAGGGCACCTTCCCCAACTACTCCCAGCTCATCCCTTCCAGCTACACCACCCGCGCCCTCATCGACATGCGTCAGTTCCTCCAGGAGACGCGAATCGCCGCCATCTTCGCCCGTGACGGCTCCGGCATCGTCCGCGTCCAGCTCCAGCCGGGCCAGGACGTGGCGCCGGGAAAGATGATCATCTCCGCCCGCGCGGAGGAGATCGGCGAGCACCGCGGGGAGATGGACGTCAAGATCGAGGGAGAGGAGTCCAAGATCGCCTTCAACAGCAAGTACCTACAGGACGTACTGCAAGTGCTGGACTGCTCCCAGGTGGCGCTGGAGACCTCTACGTCCTCCAGCCCCGGCGTCATCCGTCCCGTCGGCATGGAGAACTACGTCCACGTCGTCATGCCCATGTTCGTCCAGTGGTGACTCGTAGGCTAGTTCGGTAGAGCTCCAGGCAGCATTCCCGCGCTCTCGAATCTACGCCCTAAAGCCTATAGCAGACTTGAGCCGCCGCAGTAGCTTCATCCCGCGTTTATGCCGGATTAGCGAGGCCGCACGGGCCTCTCTCGATTGTCCTGCCGCTGACGGCCGCCCCTCATCTCTTCCTCTCGTCGTCCCCAAACGGAGCGACAGTTAGGGGTCACCGCCCATACTGCGGATACCCGCGCCATAAAACGTGTAACAACCCGGGGGAGAGAACAATCATTACATTATGAGAAGGGCGCAAACGCACTCGGCTCCCAGAGGGTACAGATGAAAGTTCTGATAATCGACGACGAACCGGATGTCATTGAGGTGGTGAACCTCTGCTTCAACCTGCGCTGGCCCCAGGCCGAGGTCTCATCCGCGACCACCGGTGAGGAGGGGTTACGCCTCGTCGAGGAGGAGAAACCGGACATCGTCCTCCTGGACATAATGCTCCCAGACTCCGACGGCTTTCAGCTCTGCCAGGAGATCCGCCGCTTCTCCGATGTGCCCATCGTCATGCTCACCGCCCGCGCCGGCGAGGTGGACAAGGTGCGCGGCCTGGAGATGGGCGCCGACGACTACATCACCAAGCCCTTCAGCCACCTGGAGCTGCTGGCCCGCGTCCGCGCCGTCCTCCGCCGCTACGAGAGCCAGCTCCCCGCCGTCAGTGAAGTGTTCGAGTCAGGGGACCTGCGTATAGACTTCGCCAGCCGCACGGTGTCCATTCGCGGCCAGCCCGTGCGACTTACGCCAACCGAGTACTCCCTCCTCTACCACCTCACCCGCAACGCGGGACGGGTGCTCCCTCACCACACCCTCCTGGCCAAGGTCTGGGGCCGCGAATACGCTGAGGAGATCGACTACCTCAAGGTCTACGTCCGCCGCCTGCGCCAGAAGCTGGAGGGGGACCCGGAGACCACCGGCCACATCGTCAGCGAGCGCGGCGTCGGCTACAAGTTCGTCGCCGTCGGCTAGCCTCTCGCCCCGCGCCGTATTAACCCTTCCTTAACCATCGCCCGGTAGTAATTCACCGTTCTATTCAGGCTCGTCTCCTATGATTAGTGCTGGGAGCGGAAGGGACCGGTCCTCCAACCCAGGGGATGACCGAAAGGAAAGTGCCGGATAGAAATGGACGAGCCCAAAAAGTGCGCCTCCTGCGATATAGGACTTAACGAGGCAGCAGTCATCGTGGCAGGGTTGTCCTACTGTTGTCGTGGCTGCGCAAAGGGCGGGCCCTGCGTTTGCAACTACGTCGGCGATCCGGCCAAGTACCCCCGCAACGGCCACAGCGACCGGAAGTCATTCGATCTCTTCGGAGGCGTAAATTAGCTTCATGACCATCAAGAGGGAGGGCAGTGCGCAGCGCTGCGTCTGCGATGAGATCTCCCTATGTAACAGAGGACGGGGAATCTTGTTGTACATAGTGAACGTCCATCAGGAGGGTATTGTATGACCGTCCTCAGGGAGGGTACTGGGACGCGCTGGCTCCTGACCGGGGCCGCCGCGGCAGTTCTCGTTGGCATCGCCTCCCTCATCTGGCTGGCCGGTGGCCTGGGCGGAGGGGCCCACGCCGCCCCAGGTACCGATGCCTCCGTGTCTCTGTTTCAGCAGTGCGCTAATGGAGCGTCGCCGAGCACGGCCACGGATTGTCCTGGCGGTTGGATCAACGGAATTCTCAACCCCTCCAAGTCCCACTACAGCGAAGACCAATCGGTCCCGCAGCGAGTGGTACTCGATCTCCCCGTGGGCGGAGACACCGAGAACCGTACCGTCGAGATAACGTACCAGACAAGGAAGGGCAGTATCCACGCCTACGACTCCCTGGCCACCTGGAACCTGACGCAGAATGACGTCACCCTCACTGGGTGCGAGGGTATCGGGGGCGGCAATTGTGTAACCGAGTTTGGCGCGGTGAGCACCCTCGCTATCCCTGGTGACCCGACGATTGTTAATTCTGACGTATGCGGGCCCAGCGCCACCACCAACCATATGATCACCCCAGTGGACCCAGACCGCCAGATGACGATGTACGGAGGCGTCATCACCGACGTCTCGTACGACGTGCCGGCGCACGACAATCCCGACTCCGCAACTCAGGACGATTTCGCGACGGTCATCGTTACGTACGATGCTACCTCCTCACCTGACTTCCCGGGTGACCTCACTCAACCCACCAAGGTGATTTTGCTGTTTGGCGGGCACACGGCCGCTAGCACGGGCGACAGGGGATGGGGCACCGGCTGTGGCGCGGCCAGCGTTAGTGGTGGGCCTTATCACATCTTTATCACCGCAGCGGATGGGTCGTCCGTTGGCAACCGCGACAACCAGATCATGGGTGGCACCCTGGCCGCCTCCACATCTACACCTACACCCACGCCCACGCCCACTCCCACGCCCACACCGACACCGACAGCCA
>JADFNQ010000022.1 GCA_022563285.1 Chloroflexota bacterium
GGGTCGTTGGTGGTGTCCTGGGCCCGCGGGTCCCACTCGGGGTTGGGGTCCTTCCAGCAGACGTCCAGGGGGTTCTCGATGCCGTCGCCGTCGAAGTCTCGCTGGCTGGCGGCGAAGACGACGAAGTTGTAGGTGCCGGCGGCCGAGGGGTTCTGGCGCACGGCGCAGGACGCCTCGTTGGTGTCCGTGTCACAGCCGTCCGGGTCGGGGATGAAGCCGGTCTCGGAGTAGCTACCCACCTGGGGGCAGCCGTCGTTGACGGTGGAGTCGTCGCCGTCGTCGCTGATGTTGTTGTCGCACTCGGCGCCGGACTCGGCGATCTGGTTCACCTGGGGGCAGCCGTCGTTCACCTTGTCGTCGTCGCTCAGGCCCTCTATGCCGTCGTCGTTCAAGTTGTTGTCGCAGGGGAAGAAGGGGGCGCCGAGGGTGGCGCTACGGCCCAGTTGCGGGCCTGCTGGACAGCCGGGCAGGATGGGGTTCTGGGGGGGAGTGCAGGGGTTGTTGCGGCTGTCGCCGAAGATGACGGTGCCGCTGTCCAGAGGGGAGCAGAAGTCCGTGATGGGGCTGGGGTTGAAGGGCGCCGTGGGGTCGTTGAGGATGGTGATGGACGGATAGCCCAGGTTGGGGTGGAAGGGCAGCAGCTCCGGGGGCAGATTGGAGCTGGGTAGGTCCAGCCCGGTCTTGTCAAAGATCACGAACTGGAGGCTGATCCAGTTTCCCTGGATGAGGCTGAAGCCGCCCAGGCGGGCGATAGGCGTGATGTTTTGGAAAGTGTCAGGGTGGTTGAGGAAGGAGGGGTACTTGTCGATGCCGTCGAAGACGCCGTTGTTGTTGGTGTCGGCGGCCAGGGGCGTCATCACCCCTTCCTTTTTCGTGGTGTTGGCCGGCAGGGGAGCGATGGTGTCGTTGATGTCTACGCTGGCGTTCATCAGGGTGAAGGCGACGTCGATGGCGAGGTTGCAGCGTTGGTTGAGGAGCCCTAACACGACCCTGGAGGTCAGCCGCGCCACCACAGCGCCGATGGGCATGTCCGAGGCGCTGGCCACGAACCAGTCCGGCGGTGTGAAGGCGACTATGCCGCCGAAGTTGGAGTCCTTCGCGCCGCCGTTCTCGCAGAGGCTGCCCGCAAGAGTCTTGCCCACGCAGAAGGCGGCGCGGATGTCGGTGACGGCGCCGGGGCTGCTATCGCCGTTGCATGAGGACGCCGGTAGGGTACCGTGGAGTCCGCCAGGGTCGTCCGCGAAGTTCTCCAGGCAGGCCAAGCCCTTGGGCGAAAAGGGCGGGGGGCCCGCCATCGCGTCTTGGGCGGCCACAAAGAGGAGCAGGGCGGAAATGATGATGAGGGCGGTGATGCCGGGGATAGGTAGCCTACGGGCTCCAATCATGGCGATATCTCCTTCAATAGGGCGGGGATTGCCGCAAGGGGTGCCGCACCACAGTCATGCGTATAATACTTATTCTGGCTCCTATGTCAAGTACGGGAAGCTATCTTTGGGTTGTGAGACTCCGCAGGCGGAGGGCGTCCCCGGCGAGGGTTCTCCTCCTCTCCGAGGACGCCCCTTAGGTGTGTCCAAGCGGGTCTCCTAGAGGCTGCTCTGTGACCTCCGCCTCATAGCGTAGCCGGAGGCGGCAATGAAACCGAGGATGGCGATAGCGGCTACGTAAGTGGCCAGCCCGGCGCTGCCCTCAGTCGGTGGGCCGCCGGCTGTGGGTAGCTGTGCGGCGCCGGCCACGGTGGGAGTTGGCGTGGCCGTGGCCGTGGGTGTGGGCGTGGGTGTGGGCGTGGGCGTGGGCGGGAAGCTGGGGCCGCAGCCTTCGGCACTCACGCCGTTGACCTGCAGTCCGAGGAGCTCGAGGCCGGTGCCGTCTGGGGCGTCATTATCATCGCTTGGATCGTTGTACTGGAAGCCCAGCACAACGTCGTCCGAGCAAGATGTATGGATGCCAATGTCGAACGTATCATCGCCCGCCGATAGGCGCAGGGTTAGCGTTCCGCCGGGGAACAAGTGCTCTGATCCACTGTCGCTGCAGACCGCGAACGTGTCACCCACCCCAATGCCGCTAAGAAGACTGTGGTTACTATCCGGAGCCGTGGAGCAGCTGGTGTCGGCATCGAGGTGGCCTTGACCTTTGTTGGTTTGGCTAGGGTCATTGTGGGTAGTGAGCTGGATGTTGTTGACAGTGGCGGGGAAGGAGCCACCACCTAGATACTCTAGCACCAGCCGAGAGACTCTCAGCCCTGGGTTCGCGGCGCTTGCCGGGTTGCTAGGATGACCGCCGGCCAGCAGCGCAGCCGCAACTACGGCACCGATCGCGAGAGCGGCAGCGATGAGAACGAGGACGCCGGTTGGAATCCTCTGCTCCGCCATGTTCATCACTCATCCTCCTGGGCTTTGGGCAACCGGATGTCGGGTTAGACGGCCCTTAGATAGCGGAATCGATGACTTTGCGTATTATACACTAATGGGGCCGATAGGCTAGAGGAAGGGCGCGATGATCGAGGTTCGGCGGAAGAACGAGATCTACCACAAGGAGGGCGGCTGGTTCGCGGCGAACTGGCACTTCTCCTTCGACGAGTACTACGACCCCCAGAACATGGGCTTCGGCACCCTGCGCGTGTTCAACGACGACACACTCCGCCCGGGCGTCGCCTGGCCGATGCACCCGCACCGGGACATCGAGGGGCTGACGTACGTGGTGGAGGGGACGTTCGAGCATAGCGACAGCGAGGGCAACGGCGGCGTGCTGCCCGCGGGCTCCGTGCAGCGGGCCACGCTGGGGTCGGGGATGATGCATTCGGAGATGAACCACTCCAAGACGGAGCCGATGCGGTTCATCCAGATGTGGATCATGCCCCGGGAACGGGGGTTGCCGCCATCGGTGGAGCAGAAGGTGTTCACGCCGGAAGACCGCACGAACGTGCTGCTGCCCGCCATCTCGCCGGACGGCGCCCTCGGCGTCAGTGTACACCAGGATGCGTGGGTATACGTCTCGCGTCTGGAGGCAGGGCGCTCGCTGGAGCACGAGTTCGCGCCCGGCTTTGGGGCCTACTTCTTCCTGATCGAGGGGGAGGTGAGCCTGCACGGCGAGCGCCTGACCACGGGGGATGCCGCCCGCGTCCGGGACGAAAAACGGCTGGCGATAGAGGCTTGCCAGCCGTCGGAGCTGATTATGGTGGAGGTGTGGCTCTAGGCCGTAACTTCGTCCTCGATATTCGCCTTGATCTGCTCCAGCAGCTCAGGGGTGACATCTACGATGCCATGCTCCCTGGCGTGGACCTCAGCGTTCTTGAGGAGCTCCTCTTCCGTCTCGCCGCGCACGACGTGGGTGCAGCCGCTGGCCGGGTTCACTTTGTTGCAGTCTATTATCTTGCCCATAGGGTGACCTCCTGGCATTGTTGAGTTTGTCTGTGCATAATGTAGGATAATCGCTTATGGGTATGCAGTCAAGCTGCGGCCGTGTTCACGGCACCAGCACCACCTTGCCGAAGTTCTTTCGCTCGCCCAAGTAGCGGTGCGCGGCCGCCGTTTCGGCTAGCGGGAACGTACGGTCGATCACCGTGCGCAGCTTGCCCTGCTGAAACAGGCGGAGGAGCTCCTCCATGATGGGGCCGGCGCCGCCGGCGGCGATCTCCGCTCCCAGGTAGAAGCCGGACACCGAGAGGTTCTTGAACATCAGCGTCGTGCGGGGGTCCAGGCTGTTGGTCTGGCCGGAAGAGTTGCCGACCACGCAAAGCCGCCCGTAGCGTCCCATCGCCGCCAGCGACTTCTCGAACACCTCGCCGCCCACGGACTCCAGGACGACGTCCGCGCCGGCCGCCTCCGTGATGCGGTTCACCTCCTGCACGAAGTCCTTATCGCGATAGTTGATGGCGTGGTCGGCGCCCAGCTCCAGGCAGCGGGCGCACTTCTCGTCGCTACCGGCGGTGGTGATGACGCGGGCGCCGGCAAGCTTGGCGATCTGGATGGCGGCGACGCCGACGCCGGAGCCGCCAGCCTGGATGAGGGCGGTCTCGTTGGCCTGGAGCCGGCACATCTTGCGGAGGGCGAGCCAGGCGGTGAGAAAGACCACCGGGATGGTGCAGCCCTCCTCGAAGCTCATCTCGTCCGGCATCTTGTAGATCCCGGCCTCGTGGACGAGCGCCCTCTCCGCGTAGCCGCCGTCGCCCAGTTGGCCGATCACGCGATCGCCGACGGCGAGCCCCTCAACCCCTTCGCCCAGCGCCTCCACGGTGCCGGCGACCTCCCAGCCGGGGGTGAAGGGGAGGGCAGTGAGGCCACCACCGTAGGTGCCCTGGCGGCGGGCAATGTCACCGCGGTTGATGGAGGCGGCCCGCACCTTGACGACCGCCCGCCGCTGGGCGGGCTCCGGATCGGGCACGTCCTCGTAGCGGAGGACGCTCTCGTCACCGTATTCCTGGACGCGGATCGCTTTCATGCGTGGCTCCTTTCGGCTCTCGTCTTAAGGGCAGGGCCCATCATAGGGTGCGGTGCGGCGCCGGACAAGGGCGGCCAGGCCCGCCGCAGGGCGTATAATGAGGATGCGGGTAGAGCGATGCCAAAGCTGGCCGGGAAGGCGATATCCCTGTCCGAGCGCGTCGACAGCCTCACCAGGGAGGGTGAGCTGTACGAGCGACTCGCCGACAACAAGGTTCGTTGCTACGCCTGCGGCCACCGCTGCCTGATCCTGGAGGGTCAGCGGGGAATCTGTCAGGTGAGGTTCAACCGCGGCGGCACACTGATGGTGCCGCACAACTACGTCGGCGCACTCCAGTGCGATCCCACGGAGAAGAAGCCGTTCTTCCATGTCCTGCCGGGCTCGCAGGCGCTCACCTTCGGCATGCTGGGGTGCGATTATCACTGCGGCTACTGCCAGAACTGGCTCACTTCACAGGCGCTGCGCGACCCCGTGGCCGGTCTGGACCCGGACGAGGTGGGAGCGGCCGGCCTGGTAGCGATGGCGCAGCGCATGGGCGCCAGGGTCGTCGCCAGCTCATACAATGAGCCGCTGATCACCAGCGAGTGGGCGCTGGAGGTGTTCAAGCGGGCGAAGCCGCAGGGGTTCGTCACCGCCTACGTCTCCAACGGCAACGGCACCCGCGAGGTGTTGGAGTACCTGCGCCCCTGGCTGGACTGCTACAAGATAGACCTGAAGTCCATGTCCGACAGGAGCTACCGCTCCCTGGGTGGGAAGCTGGAGAACGTCCTGGAGACGGTGCGGATGGTGCACGAGATGGAGTTCTGGATGGAGATCGTGACCCTGCTGGTTCCCGGCTTCAACGACTCGGAGGAAGAGATACGGGAGGCGGCGCGGTTCCTGGCCGGGATCTCGCCGGATGTGCCCTGGCACCTGACGGCGTTCCACAAGGACTACAAGATGACGGACCCGGAGGACACGGAGCCGCGTACTCTGTTGCGGGCGGCGGAGATCGGCCGCCAGGAAGGGCTGCGCTTCGTGTACTGCGGCAACCAGCCCGGCCGGGTAGGGGACAACGAGAACACGTTGTGCCCTAGCTGCCGGAGGCCGCTGGTGAGGCGGCTTGGCTACACCATCCTGGATTACGACCTGACGGCGGAGGGGAGCTGCCCGGACTGCGGCACTACGATCCCCGGCATCTGGTCGGTTCCCAGTATTTGAGTTGCTTCTAGCTGTCTCGCCTGCTCCCACCTTGGCCGCCCGGAGCGGTAGCCGCTCCTGTCGGCGTTGTCTTATACTGGTATTGGCGTTCCGGCTCCACATATGCTCCCTTTTCAGGCTAAGAGGAGGTGCGAACGATGGCTAACGTCGTGACCAACGACATGAGCATCGTCATTGGGGGGGACGCGGGACAGGGGGTGGAGTCCAGCGGAGCAGGCTTCTGCTTATCGTTCGCGCGGGCGGGTCTGCACGTCTTCGGGATGCAGGACTACCGATCGCGCATCCGGGGCGGGCACAACTTCTATCAGATACGCCTCTCCACAGAGCCCCGCCTCTCCCACAGCAACCCCGTGCACTTGGTGCTTGCTTTGACGCCGGAGACTGTGCAGCTCCACATGGACCAACTGGTGGAGGGAGGTGCAGTCATCTTCCCCGAGAAGTTCGAGGTCGATCCCGAGCCGCTGAAGGAGCGCGGCGTACGCGTCGATTCCCTCCCCCTGATGCGCATCGCGGAGGAGCACGGCAGCAAGGTGATGACCAACACCGCCGCCCTGGGCGCCGCCGCGGGGATCACCGAGTTCCCGCTGGAGTTCATGGAGAGCGTTATCCGGGACAACTTCGCTCCCAAGGGCCAGGAGATCGTGGACGCCAACATCAAGGTGGCGCAAGCCGCCTATGACCTAGCTCAACAGCGCTACGGCAGCGATTTCCCATACAAGCTGTCCCCGATCAAGGATGCGCCGAAGCGGATGCTGATAAACGGCAACGAGGCGCTGGCGATGGGCGCGTTGGCCGGTGGTTGCCGCTTCGTGGCCGCCTACCCCATGAGCCCGGCGACCTCCATCATCGAGTGGCTGGCCGCGGTCCCCCATGAGTACGGCGTGGTGACCAAGCACGCGGAGGATGAGATAGCCGCCGCCTGCATGGTGATCGGCGCTTCCTTCACCGGGGCGCGGGCGATGACCGCCACCTCCGGCGGCGGGTTCTGTCTGATGGTGGAGGCGATGGGTCTTGCGGGGATGACGGAGGTGCCGATGGTGATCGTGAACTCGCAGCGGGGCGGGCCGTCCACCGGCCTCCCCACGCGCACCGAGCAGAGCGACCTGCTGTTCGCGATCAACGCCTCTCAGGGCGAGTTCCCCCGCATCGTCACCGCGCCGGGAACCATCGAGGAGTGCTTCGAGGCGGGCTGGCGGGCCTTCAACCTGGCCGAGAAGTACCAGTGCCCGGTGGTGGTGATGGTTGATACGTTCATCTCCTCCACTTTGCGGACGCTGGAGATGGACGCCATCGACTTCAGCACCGTGGAGATAGACCGCGGCTCCACGCTGACCTACGAGGAGCTGGACCGGCTCACCGACGGCTACAACCGGTTCCAGCTCACCGAATCAGGCATCTCGCCGCGGGCGATACCCGGACACCCCAGCGGGGTGTTCGCCGCGTCCAGTGACGAACACGATGAGACGGGCCACATCACTGAGGAGATAGAGAACCGCCGCCGCATGATGCGAAAGCGCATGCGGAAGCTACAGGAGGCGGAGAAAGAGGCGCGGCCGCCTGATTTCTACGGGCCCGAGGAGGCGGAGACCACGCTGGTCTGCTGGGGGTCTACCTTCGGGGCCTGCAAGGAGGCCGCCGATGATATCAACGCCGCCGGCGGCAGCGCCAACGTCCTCCGCTTCCTGGATCTGTGGCCCCTGTCGGAGGAGGCGGCGGCCACGGCGCTGGGCCGCTGCCGGCGCACGGTAGCCGTAGAGCAGAACTACACCTCGCAGCTCGCTAAGCTGCTGCGGATGACGACGGGTATACGGATGGACCAAACGATGAACAAGTATGACGGCCGGCCCTTCGCACCGGAGGAGATAGTGGCCGGGCTGGGTAAGGAGGTGGCCAGTGGTCACGCGGCTTGATCCAAAGCTGTTCGACGCGACGACAGAGAACACCTGGTGCGCCGGCTGCGGCGACTTCGCCATCCTGAAGGCGCTGAAGCTGGCCCTGGCTGACCAGAACATCGAGCCGCACCAGGTGCTGGCGGTATCCGGCATCGGTTGTGGCAGCAAGCTGCCGGACTATATGAACATCAACGGTTACATGACGATTCACGGCCGGCCTCTGCCCGTCGCCACGGCGGCGAAGCTTGCCAACCCGGACCTTCACGTGATCGTCGTCAACGGGGACGGTGACTCCTACGGGATCGGCGGCAACCACTTCGTGCAGAGCTGCCGCCGAAACCCGAACATAACCCACATCGTGGAAAATAACCAGATCTACGGACTGACCAAGGGGCAGTACTCCCCCACCAGCGACAAGGGCTTCGTCACCACCACCTCCCCCGATGGATCGATCGAGCTGGCCCTCAACCCGTTGGCTGTGGCCCTGGCGGCCGGCGCCACGTTTATCGCCCGCGCCTTCGCCGGGCAACCGAAGCCGATGGCCCAGATGATAGCCGAGGGGATGCAGCACCGCGGCTACGCCCTCATCGATGTGCTCCAGCCCTGCGTCACCTTCAACCGCGTCAACACGTATGACTGGTATCGCAAACGGGTGTATGATTTGCAGGAGGAGGAATCGTACGACCCGTCCGACCGTGAGGCGGCCTGGCAGAAGGCACAGGAATGGGAGGAGCGCATACCGCTGGGTATCCTGTACCGGGCGGAGGGGATGCCCGCGTACGAGGACCAGGTGAAGGCGCTGGAGGGGGGCTCGCCGGTGAGCCGCCTCACGGAGCTGGTGAGGAACCCCCGCCCCGAGCAGTACGAGCCGCTTAAGGAAGAGTTCCTCTAGACACTGCCCCGGTGGCCAGAAGGAGGGTGGCTTGGAGTATGCCCAGTTCTTGAGGGAGGTACGGGAGGACGGCTGCTTCGTCAGCAGTGAGGAGACGGAGGCGGCGGTGGTGAGCGTGCTGATGGCGCTGGCTCAGGTCCTCCCGGGGCCGCAGCTCAGAGCGCTGTCATCGCGCGTGCCGCCGGAGGCGATGGTCTACCTGCGCCGCACGAGCTCGGAACCTGACCCCCTGTTCGATAGCCATCTCTTCCTGGGCTGGGTGGTGTCCAGCCTGGACGCCACCGGCATGCGTGATAAGACCACCGGCG
This sequence comes from Chloroflexota bacterium, assembly GCA_022563285.1. Classification (GTDB taxonomy): domain Bacteria; phylum Chloroflexota; class Dehalococcoidia; order SM23-28-2; family RBG-16-64-32; genus JADFNQ01. The sequence continues at coordinate 8,730 of JADFNQ010000022.1, forward strand.
GTCTGGACCTCACGGCCGCCTACTCCGGCGATGAGGCGATTCGCCGCATGGGGTGCGTGTTCTCCGCCCTGAAGCGGCAGCTTGAGCCGGCCCAGCAGCGGGAGCTTGCCGCCGCCCTCCCGGAAGTAGTGGACGGCTGGTTCCTGAACGCTTAGCGTATAGTCGCGATAATTCGCGTACGGGCGAGATTATTCGCGGAGTTTATCCCTACGGGCGTCTGCCTGAGTAGGCGTCGATCCTTCGCTCTGCTCAGAATGATGTTCATCATACTTCGTCACCCCGAGCGCCCGGACGGGCCCGTCTGGGCAGCGAAGGGTCCGCGTAGCGCCTAGAAGCAGGTGGATTTCCGCCACTACGCACTAATCCACCTCGCCCACGTGCTCCGGCTCGTACTCCTGGAGCACAACGGCCTGCGCGGGCTCGAAGAACAGATCGTCGCAGAGATCGCAGGAGGCGATGTGGGCGAAGGTGGCGTCGTCCGGCTCGGCGCCGCCCTCAAGATAGCGGAACATCACATCGCGGGCCTTGGCGCAGATGACCTCCGGCGGCCGGCCCATGCCGACCGCAGTGCGCTTGAGGAGCATGGCGATGAGGGGAGCGCGGCATCCCTCGCAGGCCATCAGGTGGGCCTGGAGCCAGAGCTCATGCTCTTCCGAGCAGGCGATCACGCCCACCCGTACCGCGTCTGGAATATGTAGCGCAGGAGCGACCTGTTTGCTCAGGTTTTCGCGGACCCGCTCTTCCCGTCCACTCGCCATAGGCCTCTCCTCACTAGACCCAGTATACCCCACGCTGCGGCAATAATGTTCTAGTAATAGACTTCTATTGACCTGATGATAGGAGGGTCTAGAATTTGTGCCAGTAGGTAGCAGCGGGAGGTGATGATTATAGCGTAACGCCACAAGGAGTTCTGGGCCGCAGGCGGCGACGAGGCTAGCGGATCACGGCTTTCATCTGGTCATTATCTATAATCTATTCATAATTCCACCCGCGGAGCCTGCATAAGCTTCCTCGCTCGGCCGTAGCGGCTCGTACCACAGCCACCCATCGGGTAGCCAGTGGGGTAGATCGCACCCAGCACCCACTGCAGCGAGGAAGACCCGTGATATCTGAGAGGACGGCGGGGCCGTGCTCGCTGACTGAGGCGTATGCTTACTGTCAGCGCCTCGCGACGAGTCACTACGAGAACTTCAGCGTAGCCTCGTGGTTGCTCCCGCGTGTCCTGCGCCCCCATGTCTACGCCGTGTACGCCTATTGCCGCGGCGTGGACGACCTGGGGGATGAGGCGGAGGGCGACCGGCTGGCGCTCCTGGACGACTGGGAGACGGAGCTGCGGCGCTGCTACAACGGCAGCGCCCGGCAGCCCGCGTTCGTCGCTCTACAGGAGACGGTCCGCCGATTCGACATCCCCCCGGAGCCGTTCCTGCGGTTGGTTGAGGCCAACCGGATGGATCAGCGGGTCAACCGCTACCGGACGTTCGCCGACCTGCTGGCCTACTGCGAGAACTCCGCGAACCCCGTCGGCCACCTTGTGCTCTATCTCTTCGGGTATCGGGACGCAGAGCGGCAACGCCTGTCCGACGCCACCTGCACGGCCCTGCAGCTAACTAACTTCTGGCAGGACGTGCGCCGCGACCTGGACAAAGGCCGCATCTACATCCCCCTGGAGGAGATGGAGCGCTTCGGCTGCAGCGAAGACGGCCTGCTAGAGGGCCGCTTCGATGAGCGGTTCCGCGACCTGATGGCGTTCCAGGTCGAGAGGACGCGGGAGCTGTTCCGTCAAGGGCTGCCGCTCATCCCCGCGGTGCGCGGCCGCCTCAGGCTGGACCTGCGTCTGTTCAGCCTGGGTGGGCTGGCGGTGCTCGACGCAATCGAGGAGATCGGGCACGACGTGCTGCACCGGCGGCCGAAGCTGTCCAGGGCGCGCAAGTCGTGGCTGGCGGTGAGGGCGCTCCTCCCCTTATCGGTGCCAGTGAGGAAGACGAAATGACCGACGAGCTGGCAGCCGCCTACGACCACTGTCAGGCCCTCACCAGGCGTGAAGCGAAGAACTTCTACTACGGGTTCATGCTTCTGCCGGCCCGGCAGCGGCGCGCCATATACGCCGCCTACGCCTTCGCCCGGGAGTGCGACGACATCGTGGACGCCGACCTGCCGCCCGAAGAGGCGGCCCTGCGGCTGGCCGCCTACCGCGAATCGTTTGACCGCTGTCTGGAGGGGCGACGGCAAGGGCCGGTATTCCTCGCCCTCGGGGACGCCATCGAGCGCTACCACATACCGCACGAGTACTTCTACCGGCTCATCGAGGGGGTGGAGACGGACCTGACGGTGAGGCGCTACGCCAGCTTCCG
>JADFNQ010000206.1 GCA_022563285.1 Chloroflexota bacterium
CTAGTCCCCCCTAGGGGCGCGGCGGGCCGGGCGGACCCCCCCTTCGCCGGCGCCGCCGCTCGACGGCCTTGATACGGGCCAGCGCCTGCGCTAGCTCCGCCTGCGCCCGCGCCAGGTCCACCTCTGCCCCCCGCTCTTCGATGAGGCGCTTCGCACGGCGGCGCGCCTCCTCCGCTCGCTCAACGTCGATCTCCTCGGCACGTTCCGCCGCGTCCGCCAGAATCGTTATGCGGTTATCCCTCACCTCGATGAAGCCGCCGGTGATAGCTATCTCCACCTCCTCCTCCCCCTTGACGATGCGCATCAGCCCCGGCTTGATCATCGTGAGCAAGGGGGCGTGCAGAGTGAGCACGCCAAGCTCGCCCTCAACCCCAGGCACGATCAGGCGGTCCACCCCTTCTTCAGAGTAGACCAGGCGCTCCGCCGTGACGATCTCGACCTTCAAGGGCATCTCTAGCTCACCATCTCCCGCAGCAGCGATCGAAGCCGGGGCGCCCCGGCCAGGGCGTTCCTGAGACCGGCGACCTCATCGTTACCAACGATTAGAGGGCTGCGCTGGAACCGGCCGGCGTGGTCATAATAGCAGAACCGCAGCGAAAGCGAGCCGTCTTCGAACTCCAGAAGCTGCAGGGACGGCTCGTGATGCTGACCGTCGTAGGCGGCCTCCTCTACGATGCGTCCGCTGCCCCAGTGCAGGACGAAGGGGCGCGGCAGGGTCCTGGCGGTCTCCTTAGCCATATATGGGCCTCTTCCTAGGCAGCCGCCGCTTCCTTCTCCATCTTCTCCGCCTGCTCCGCCGCCTCCTCGATGCCACCAATCATGTAGAACGCCTGCTCCGGCAGCTGGTCCCACTTCCCCTCCAGGATCTCGCGGAAGCCTCGCACCGTCTCCTTCACCGGCACGTAGCGGCCGGGGCGTCCGGTGAACGTCTCCGCCACGAACATCGGCTGGGAGAGGAAGCGCTGGATGCGCCGCGCCCGCGCCACCGCCTGCTTGTCCTCCTCCGATAGCTCCTCCACGCCCAGGATGGCGATAATGTCCTGCAGGTCCTTGTAGCGCTGCAGCACCACCTGCACCCCCCGCGCCGTCTGGTAGTGCTCATCGCCGACGAAGCGCGGGTCCAGAATGCGGGAGAACGATGTCAGCGGGTCCACCGCCGGGTACAGCCCCTGCTCGGAGATGGAGCGCTCCAGGGCGATCACCGCGTCCAGGTGGCCGAAGGTGGTGACGATGCCCGGGTCGGTGTAGTCGTCGGCGGGGACGTAGATCGCCTGGAAAGAGGTGATGGAGCCGCGCTTGGTGGAGGTGATGCGCTCCTCCAGGGCGCCTATGTCCGTGGCCAGGGTGGGCTGGTAGCCCACCGCCGAAGGCATGCGGCCCAGCAGCGCGGATACCTCCATGTTGGCGAGGATGTAGCGGTACACGTTATCGATGAACAGGAGGACGTCCTGCCCCTCCTGGTCCCGGAAGTACTCCGCCATGGTGACGCCGGTGAGGCCCACGCGGGCGCGCACGCCGGGCGGCTCGTTCATCTGCCCGAACACCAGCACCGTCTTATCGATGACGCCGGAGGCGCGCATCTCGTGCCAGAGGTCGTTCCCTTCCCGTGAGCGCTCGCCCACACCGGCGAACACGGAGAAGCCGCCGTGCTCCCTGGCGATGTTGCGGATCAGCTCCATGATGATCACCGTCTTGCCCACGCCTGCTCCGCCGTAGGCGCCCACCTTGCCACCCTTGGTGAACGGTGATACCAGGTCCAGCACCTTGAGGCCGGTCTCCAGCACCCGCGGCTCAGTCACCCTCTCCTCGAAGGTGGGACCGGGGCGGTGGATGGGCCAGTGCTCGTCCGCCTTGACCTCGCCCAGGCCGTCCAGGGGCTGGCCCAGGACGTTGAACAGCCGTCCCAGGCAGGCCTGCCCCACCGGCACCGTGATGGCGGCGCCCGTGTCCACGCACTCGGTGCCACGGCGTAGCCCGTCGGTGCTGTCCATCGCCAGGCAGCGCACCCAGTTGTTCCCCAGGTGCTGCTGCACCTCCACCAGGATCTTGTTGCCGTCGCCGGCATCGACCTCGATGGCGTTGTAGATCTCCGGCAGCTCCTCAGCCGGGAACTCCACATCCACCACCGTGCCGATGATCTGGACCAGCTTGCCTTTAGTACCCTTCGCCATGTCTACCTCCCACCGAGATTCTGTTCAGCCACATCTGCGGCTATTCCCTTCTCAAAGCCTCAACGCCGCCGGTGATGTCCAGCAACTCACTGGTGATCGCCTCCTGGCGGACCTTGTTGTACACCAGCGTGAGGTCGTGCGTGATCTCGTTCGCGTTCTCGGTAGCGTTGCGCATCGCCACCATACGCGCCGACTGCTCGCTGGCGATCGCCTCCAGGGTCGCCTCGTAGACCTGCCGCTCCACGTAGCGCGGCAGCAGCTCGGCGAGCACCTCCTCACGAGTCGGCTCGTAGATATAGTCGACGCCCCGGGTGGCTGCCTCTCCCGGCGGCTCCACCGGCAACAGCTTGTACACCTCCGGCCGCTGCACCATCGTGCTCACGAACTGGCCGTAGACGATGTACACTTCGTCCACGCGGCCCTCGATGAAGTCCTCCATGACCACCTGGGCGATGGGCCGGCACTCCTCGTAGCCGGGCCTGTCGCCGATGTCGATGAACTCGGCGACGACTTCCTGCCCCGTGCGGCGCAGGAAGTCGCGCCCCTTGCGCCCCACCGCCACTGCGAGCACCGGCTTCTCGATCTCCAGGATGAACGAGGCGATACGCCGGTTGAGGATGGCGGGCAGACCGCCGGCGAGACCGCGATCCGGTGTGATGAACACCACCCCTACGGCGTTGACTTCCTCGTGACGCCGCAGGAGGGGATGCAGCGTCTCCGG
>JADFNQ010000023.1 GCA_022563285.1 Chloroflexota bacterium
GGAGGAGGGGCTGGCAAGCTTCATCCTGCGCGAGACGTCCACGCTGGGCGTGCGGGTGCGCCCGGTGCACCGCTGGGAGGCGGAGCGGGAGGTGGTGGAGTTCGAGTCGTCCCTGGGGCCGGCAGCCGTCAAGGTGAAGCGCCTGCCGGACGAGCCGCCGCGGGTGGCGCCGGAGTACGAGGCGTGCAAGCGGCTGGCGGAGGCGAGCGGTCTACCCCTGGCGGAGGTCTACCGGATCGTGCAGGCGGAGGGGGAGGGGTTCCTCACCACCCGCTAGATGGAGGCTATCGCGTCTTGATCACCACGGTGCCAGCGATGTAGTCGTGAAGCCCCCGCTTCTGGCCGGTGAACGCTATCATCAAGAACCCTATGAGCAGGATGATCGCTGACGCCAAGTAGCCGATGTAACGGAGAAGAGCCCGTCCAAAGTCGATAGGCTCTCCGTCAACGGTGGTGATCTCGATGCCGACGGCCATCTTTCCGGGTGTGGCCCCTTGTGCCGTCCAGAACCCAACTGTGTAGACAATACCGACGACGATCTGGAGCACCGCACCCGTCGTTCCCCCCGCAGCGATGGCCAAGACTACACCGACGATAAAAAGAATGATGGCGTCGATTATATAAGCTGCGAAACGGATCCAGAATCCGGCGTAGAAGACGGCGCTCAGAACCCGTCCGCATCCCGAGCAGAACCCGGCATCGGCGGGCACTGACTGACCGCACGAGGGACAGAAAGCAGTACCGGCGACTGACTCCACAGGGCATCCCCCCTTCTATGTGAAACAGGCGCAGCGAGCGTACCGCAAGCCCGTAGGGCCGGTCAAGGCGAGCGTCGGGTTCGGCAACCCTACAGCACGAAGTGCTCGATCGCCCAGGCGACGCCGTCGGCATCGTTGGCAGGGGCGATGTGGAGGGCGGCGCGCTTCAGCTCGTCCGGGGAGTTGTTCACGGCGATGCCCAGGCCGGCCGAGCGCAGCATCGAGAGGTCGGACTCGGAGTCGCCCATCGCCATCACGTCGGTCAGGGGCACGTCCAGATCGCGGCAGACGATCTCCAGGGCGCTCGCCTTGTCGGCGTCTGGGTGGGTGAGGATGACGTAGTGGGGAAGACCCAGGGGCCGGTTTAGGGAGAAGCTGGCGCGGCCGTCATAGAACGGCAGGAAGCGCTGCGAGATCTCGTCCACCGCCTCCTCGCCGAAGACAAGGACGGCAGTGGGCTGTCCCCGCGCCACCTCCTCGGCCTGCCGATCGGAGATGCGCAGGCCGGCGGGCAGGCGTTCCGGGATGACCCCGGGGCGCATGCGCATGTAGGTCACATCCTCAATGGTGGTGAACATCTCCCAGCGGCGCTCGTCGGCCAGGGCGGCGACCTCCTGAGCCGGCTCCTGGTCCAGCCGTAGGTGCAGCAGTTCGCCGCCGTCACCAGGGCGTTTGATGACGGCGCCGTTGTTGCAGATGAGGGGCGTATCGATGCCCAGGCGGTCAGCGGTGCGCTTGGCCAGGAGGTACCAGCGGGAGGTGGCGAGGACGACCTTCACGCCCGCCCCCAGGGCGCGCCTGACCGCCTCGCCGTTGCGTTCGCTCACCTTGAGGGAGCTGTTGAGGAGGGTTCCGTCCAGGTCCAGGGCGATGAGCTTGATGTCGCTCACTCCTTCGGTTCGTCCTCCACGCTCACGCCCTTGCGAGATGGGTTTCCGCTTCCGTCGCCGCTGTCGCCGCCGAACATGCTGGCGAACGGGCGCAGGAAGTTGGTGAACTCCAGCGGGAAGACGTACTTGGTGGAGGGGCTTTCGCCGATCGACTTGAGGGTCTCGAAGTACTGGAGGCTCATCGTCTTGGTGTCGACGCCCTTGGCGACCTGGTATATCTTGTCGAGGGCGTTGCTGAACCCCTCGGCCTCCAGGATCTCGGCCTGACGGTCGGCCTCGGCGCGGAGGATGGTGGCCTGGCGGTCACCCTCGGCGCGGAGGATGGCGGCCTGCTTCTCCCCCTCGGCCACGGTGATGTTCGCCTCCCGCTGGCCGTCGGCCTCTAGGACAACGGCGCGGCGATTGCGCTCGGCGGACATCTGGCGGCTCATCGCCTCCTGGATGTCGCGCGGCGGCTGGATCTCGCGGATCTCCACCGCTGTCACCTTGACGCCCCAGCGGTCGGTGACCTCGTCCAGCTTGGCCTGCATGACCTGGTTGATCTGGTCGCGCTTGGCCAGGACGTCGTCCAGGGAGATGTCGCCGACCACGGCGCGGAGGGTGGTGATCGCCATGCCGCGGGCGGCGCCGATGACGCTTTCCACCTTGAGGACGCTGTCCTCGGGGTTGACGATCTTCATGTAGACGAGCATGTCCACGGATACGGGGGCGTTGTCCTTGGTGATGCAGGTCTGGGGCTCCACATCCAGGAAGATCTCCCGCAGGTCGACCAGTCTCACCTGGTCGACGAAGGGCCAGAGGGGGAAGATGAGGCCGGGCCCCTTCTCGCCCAGGCAGCGTCCGAAGCGGAAGTGAACGAGGCGGCGGTACTCAGGAACTACGCTGAAGAAGAACGGCATTGCGGGCCTCCTTTAGGATCGGGCGGGCTGGGTGCGCGCCTATTATAGCGCCAAGACGCGCTGAGCGTTCTCGTGCAGCACGGCCCGCTTCTCGGCCTCTGTTAGGGGCAGGCGCTGGACGCGGGCGGAGTCCAGCACGGGGTCGAACCAGGGGTAATCCGAGCCGAACATCACGCGGTCTGTCCCGACCCGTCGCAGGGCGGCGGCCGCCTCCTCATCGCTCAGCGACGGCCGCTTCTCCGTGCCGTTGATGACGTAGCAGCAGTCGAAGAAGACGTTGGGGTAGTCGCGGGCCAGGTCGGCGCAGGCATCGAAGTCGCCGAAGGCGAGGTGGGCCATGACGATGGTGAGGTGGGGAAAAGCGGAGAGCACATCCGGGAAGTGCTTGGGGTGGGCGTGATCGGTGGGGCCCGGCCCCAGGGCGAAGGCGCCGGAGTGGAAGATGATGGGGAGGCTCAGCTCCTGCGCCCGCTCGTAGGCCGGCCACAGGCGGCGGTCGTTGGCGTAGAAGCGCTGGTTGGGCGGGTGCAGCTTGATGCCGCCCAGACGGGCGCCCGTTGGGCCGCGCGTGCCCTCGCCCCAGCGCAGGTCGATCTCGGCGACGAGCTCCTCCGCGCTCATGGACGGGTCCAGGCCGATGAAGGGGATTAGCCGCGGATGCTCACGGGCGACATGGCAGGTCCACTCGTTGCGGCGCTGGAGACGGCCGATCATCTGACGGCGGATGTCGTCCTCGGCTTCGGCGCGCTGGGCGGGGCTGAGGTCCGCGGGCAGCTTGGCGACGGCGGCCTCGAACATGTCCACGACGGGTGTCATGTTCACCATCACCGCCTTCTGGATACCGCCGCGGTCCATCAGCGCCAGCAGCTCGTCCACGGTGCCGCCGTAGTCGGTGAGGCCGCTGCCCATCATCGCCTGGCGGCCGATCTCGCGGCTGCGGTAGGTGTGGACGTGGGCGTCGATGATGGGTTGGCCGGGCATCCTACGCTTCGGGGAAGCCCAGGTGGCGTTCGCGCAGGCTGACGAAGCCGTTGCGGGCCAGGACGATGTGGTCAAGTACCTCGATGTTGAGGATGGAGCCGGCCTCCCTCACCTGGCGGGTCATCGCCACGTCGTCGGCGCTGGGCGTGGGATCGCCCGAGGGGTGGTTGTGGACGATGATGACGGAGGGGCAGCCCTCGCGCACGGCGTCCCGGAACAGGTCGGAGACGCGCACGTGAGTGGCGTTGACCGTGCCTTTGTAGACCTCCGGAGCGGCCAGCACCTGGTTCTTGGCGTTTAGGAGGACGACGCGCAGGTGCTCCTGCTCCAGCAGGGCCATGTCGGCCAGGAGGAGGTTGGCGATGTCCTGCGGGGAGCCGATGGAGGGTCGCTCCTCGGGCTGGGTGGCCAGCAGACGGCGGCCCAGCTCCAGGGCGGCCAGCACCTGGGTTGCCTTCGCCTCGCCCACGGCGTGCTCGGCGCAGAGCTCGCCCACGGAGGCGCGGGCAAGCCCAGGCAGGCCGTTGAAGCGGGAGAGGAGCCGCGTGGCCTGGGCAACAACGTTCTCGCCGGCGGCGCCGGTGCGCAGGATGATCGCCAGCAACTCCCCGTTGGAGAGGGCGGAGGCGCCCATCTGGCGCAGCCGCTCGCGGGGCCGCTCGCTGGAGGGCATGTCGCGGATCAGGGGGCGGTACTCGGCGGCGGGAGCGGTCCCGCCTCGGCTCGGTGGGTCGCTGTCGTCCGTCAGGCTATGGCGGGCAGGCATGGGGTCGGTCCTTTCCTGCGGCCGTCACTACTGGGGGATGACCAGCACGTCCCCCGGCTGGAGGAACAGGGCTTCCTCCTCGGTGAGGCCGTTGACGGCGAGGATGTCCAGGAAGCTGACGCCGAAGAAGTCGGCGATGCCGGAGATAGTGTCGCCTTCCACCAGGGTGTACTCGACGGGCCCTTCCGGCTCCGGCGTCGGCGTCGGCGCCGGTGTGGGGGTGGGGGTGGCTTCCGGGGTGGGTTCGGCGGTAACGTCGGCCACGGGGGTCTCCGGGGTCTCCGGGGTCGGCACAGGCGATGGGGTGATGGGCACAGGGGAGGCGACGGGGGAGGTCTCCGGGATGATCACCTCCGCCGATTCGCCGGGCAGTCCCGGAGGGCGGATCAGGAGCCACAGCGCCAGCACGCTGCCGAGGAGAAGGGCGAGCAGGGAGATGCGGAGGACCGTGCCTGAGGGGGCGGCGTTAACGGGGTTCAGGCAGTCCGTGCAGAGGTCTTCGCCGTGGTCCCCGCAGTAGGGATTACCGCAGCGGGGACAGCGCTCGGTGGCTTCTTGATCGCAGAAGTAGCAATCCATAACCCGTAAGCGACGCTCTGGGAATGCGTTGTGGCCTTCCCCAGACGCATTTTACAGGCTATTGCAACTCCACGGTAGCGCCCGCTTCCTGTAGCTTCTTCTGCGCCACTTCGGCGTCCGTCTTGGAGACCCCTTCCTTGACGTTCGTCGGCGCGGACTCCACCAGGTCCTTGGCCTCCTTGAGCCCCAGCGTGGTGACCTCCCGCACGGCCTTGATCACGTTGATCTTGTTGCCGCCGATGTCCTTCAGGTGCACCGTGAACTCCGTCTTCTCCTCTTCCGGGGCCGCGGCCTCAGCCGGGGCGCCGGCGACGGCCGCGGGAGCGGCGACGGCCACGGGAGCGGCGGTGATGCCGAACTCGTCCTGGATGCGCTGGTTGAGGTCACGCAGCTCCAGGATGGTCATCTCCTTGATGATATCCAGCACCTGGTCTACGCGCTTCCCGTCTGCGGAAGCCTTAGCCATGTCTCTCCTCCTTTTCCGGTTGCTCTACGCTGTATCCAACTGGCGGGCGCGGGCCTCGATCAACCCGGGCAGCTCGCCCAGAGCCGATTGCAGAAGTGACGATAGTTCCTGAAGCGGCGAGTCCAGGAGGCCGACGAAGGCGACCAGGGGCGACTGGAGCTGCCCCGCGAGCTGGGCCAGCATCACCGGCCTGGGCGGCAGGCGGACGAGAGCGCGAAGGTCTTCCGCTGATACGACCAGGCCGTCCATGAAGGCGCCGCGGATGGCGAAGGTGGGCGGCGCCGACTGTGCATACTCCGTGACCGCCTTGGCGGCTTCGGTCGGGTCGTCGTAGCCGAGGACGAGGGCGGTAGGGCCCTCCACGATCTGCATGAGGTCGGGCATCCCCGCCTGGTCGGCGGCCCGGCGGAGAAGGTTGTTCTTCACTACCCTGACCTCCACGCCGGAAGCGCGAAGCCGCCGCCGCATCTGGTCCATCTCCTGGACGCGCAGGCCGCGGTAGTCCGCGCTAACGGTGATGCGGGCGCGCTCTATTAGCTGCTTTATCTCCTGGACCAGGTCTATCTTCTTCTGGGTCGGCATGCGGCCGCTCCTCGATAAATCGAAAATCCCTTGCCCGGAGGCAAGGGACGATTGGTCGCTTCCTAGACCCCAACCTGACGGCTGGGGCATTCTCTTCCTGTCGTCCGGTGCCTCGGCGGGCCGGTGGTTTAAGTCGCCGCCTGGGGCGACACCCGCTGTCTCGGGCGCTACCGAAAGCTGATTATACGTCAGTATCGGTGCTAAGGGAAAGGATTGGTGCTACGTCCAGCTTGATGCCCGGCCCCATCGTGGCGGTGAGGGTGACGGAGCGGACGAACTGGCCCTTGGCCCCGGCCGGCCTCTCCCGGACGATAGCGTCCACGAGGGTGCTCAGGTTCTCCAGGAGCGCCTCCTCGGAGAAGCTGACCTTGCCGATGGGCACGTGCACCAGCGCCGTGCGGTCAGTTCGGAACTCCACGCGCCCCTGCTTCGCCTCGCGGACGGCCTTGGGGATGTCGTCCATTTCGACCACTGTGTTGGTGCGGGGGTTGGGCATGAGGCCGCGGGGGCCAAGGACGCGGCCCAACCGGCCCACCTTCCCCATCAATTCGCGGTTGGCCAGAGCGATGTCGAAATCTAGCCAGCCGCCTTCAATCTTCTTCACAAGGTCGTCTGAGCCCACGTAGTCGGCGCCGGCCTCCTCGGCGATGCGCGCGGCCTCGCCCTCGGCGAAGACGAGCACGCGCTGGCTCTTGCCCAGGCCGTTGGGGAGGACGATGGTGCCGCGGAGCTGCTGGTCCGAGTGGCGGGTGTCCAGGCCGGTGCGGATGTGTAGCTCCACCGTCTCGTCGAACTTGGCGAAGGCGTTCTCCTTGAGCAGCTTCACCGCTTCCTTCGGCTCGTAGGCGCGGTCGCGTTCTATCCGCTCAAGGGCGTTGCGGTAGTTCTTGCCCCGTTTGGCCACGGCTAGGTGCCCACCTCCACGCCCATACTACGGGCGGTGCCCTCAACCATGCGTATGGCAGCGTCGATATCGTTGGCGTTGAGGTCCTTCATCTTGATCTCGGCGATCTGGCGTAGCTGGTTACGGCTGATGCTGCCGACCTTCTCTCGAATCTGTGCGGGGCTACCCTTCTCCAGCCCCACAGCCTTCTTGATCAGGTCGGACGCGGGCGGGGTCTTCAGGGAGAAGGTGAAGGAGCGGTCCTCATAGATGAGGACCTCCACAGGGATGATGCTGCCGGCCTGGGAGGAGGTGCGCTCGTTGTACTCCTTGCAGAAGGCCATGATGTTGGCGCCGTGCTGGCCGAGGGCGGGCCCGACGGGCGGCGCTGGGGTAGCCTTGCCCGCCTCCAGCTGAAGCTTGATGACGGCACGGAGCTTCTTCGCCACGCCGCTAGAGCCTCTCCACCTGGAGGAAGTCCAGCTCCACCGGCGTCTCCCGTCCGAAGAAGGAGACCAGCACTCGCACCTTCCCCTTCTCCACGTTGATCTCGTCCACTGTGCCGACGAAGTCGACGAAGGGGCCGTCGGTGACGCGGATGCTCTGCCCTAGCTGGAAGCCGACCTTGATGCGGGGCTCTTCCGCGCGCATCTGCTTGAGGATGGAGCGGACTTCCGGCTCATCCAGCGCCGTTGGCGAGGCGCCGGAACCGACGAAGCCGGTCACGCCGGGCGTGTTGCGCACCACGGTCCAGGCCTTGCTGGAGCGCGCCTTGTCTTGCTCGCCCGCGTCCGGGTCGTCCTGGCGCATCTCGATCATCTGGACCAGTACGTAGCCGGGGAATATCTTGCGGGGGACAGTGCGACGAGCGCCGTCGCGGATCTCTATTTCGTCCACGGAGGGGACGACGACGTGGAAGATGAGGTCTTCCGCGTCCATGGACTTGATCCGCTGCTCCAGGTTGGTGCGGGCCTTGTCCTCATACCCGGAGTAGGTATGAATGACGTACCAGGCGCGCCCGGACTGGAACATCTCGTCATCAGAGATGACGGGTCGCTGTTCAGACTTCTCCGCTGCTTCTTCCTGGAGCTCAGCGGCTTTCTCAGTGGGGCTCTCTTCCAGCGCGGTCTCCGCGCCCTTCTTCCTTCTCGCCACCTTACACCACCCCTAGCTCAGGAGCGTATTATCTATAAGCCAGCCGAAGCCGATGTCGATGCCGCCGAGGGCGGCGCCCACGAGGAGGGCGACGAACAGGACAACGACGGTGAGGTGCACGGTGTCCTGACGGCTGGGCCACGATACCTTGCGCAGTTCGCTGATTATGTCCGTGATGAAGCGGGGGAAAGAGGGAAAGACGGACGACCTGCCCTCTCTGCGGGGAGCGGGACGGGCTGGGCCGGTGCGGGGCAGCGCGCGGGCCACCCTGCCGCGGCTAGCCTTGGCCTGCCTCTGCTTACTGGGGGGATGGCGCCTGAGAGCGCGGCTCATCTCGCCTCCCGGTGCTGGTGGTGGCCACGGCAGCGGGGACAGAACTTTCGCAGCTCCAGGCGGTCGGGATCGTTGCGGCGGTTCTTGGTAGTCGTGTAGTTGCGGCTCCTGCACTCCGTGCAGGCCATCTCAACTACCACCCGGTCTTCCTTCCTGGCCACGCTTTAACCTGCCTTACTCCTGCACCTTGGTGATTACGCCGGCGCCCACCGTGCGGCCGCCCTCGCGGATGGCGAAGCGCACGCCGTCCTCTAGGGCCACCGGCTGAATGAGCTTGACGGTCATCTTTACGTTGTCCCCAGGCATCACCATCTCCACCCCCTCCGGCAGGGTGACATCGCCGGTGACGTCCGTGGTGCGAATATAGAACTGGGGGCGGTAGCCGTTGAAGAACGGGGTGTGCCGGCCTCCCTCCTCCTTGGCCAGAACGTAGACCTCGCCCTCAAAATCGGTGTGAGGCTTGATGGAGCCGGGTTTGGCCAGCACCTGGCCGCGCTCCACCTCCTCGCGCTCGATGCCGCGCAGGAGGCAGCCTACGTTGTCGCCGGCCTCCCCCGAGTCGAGGGTCTTGCGGAACATCTCCACCCCGGTGCAGACGGTCTTGCGGGTGTCGGTGAAGCCCACGATCTCGACCTCCTCGCCGGGCTTGATGATGCCGCGATCGATACGGCCGGTGACCACGGTGCCACGGCCCTTGATCCCGAACACGTCCTCGATGGGCATGAGGAAGGGCAAGTCGCGCGGGCGGGCGGGCTCGGGGATGTAGTCGTCGATCGCCTTCACCAGTTCGAGGATGGACTGATACTCGGGGGCGTCGGGGTCCTCGCTCTCGCTCTCCAGCGCCTTCACGGCGCTGCCGCGGATGATCGGGATCTCGTCCCCTGGAAACTCGTACTTGTTGAGCAGCTCGCGTACCTCCAGCTCGATGAGGTCGAGGAGCTCCGGGTCCTCCATCATGTCCACCTTGTTAAGGTATACGACCATGGCGGGGACATCCACCTGCCGGGCGAGGAGGACGTGCTCTCTGGTCTGGGGCATGGGGCCGTCGTTGGCGGCGACGACGAGGATGGCGCCGTCCATCTGGGCCGCGCCGGTGATCATGTTCTTGATGTAGTCCGCATGGCCAGGACAGTCGATGTGGGCGTAGTGGCGCTTCTCCGTCTCATACTCGACGTGGGCGATGGCGATGGTGATGCCGCGCTCCCGCTCCTCCGGCGCCTTGTCGATGCTGAAGAAGTCACGGAACTCAGCCATCTTCTTCAGGGCCAACACCTTGGTCATAGCGGCGGTTAACGTGGTCTTGCCGTGGTCTATATGGCCGATGGTGCCCACGTTCAGGTGCGGCTTGGTGCGCACGAACTTCTCTTTGGCCATGCCGGAGTTCCTCCTGTTATGTGGCTGCTGGGCCAGGGCTAACCGTGCCTGCCCCACCTCGATAATACTCTTGCATTGTCCAATCTTCCATAGGTGGAGCCCACGACCGGATTCGAACCGGTGACCCCGTTCTTACCAAGAACGTGCTCTACCTGCTGAGCTACGTGGGCGCTGTTATTCAGTTTTGTAGGCTGGGGTCTAGAAGTTGAAGCTGGTGTGTCCAACCTCTAGTATCTAATCTTTAACCTCAATTATCTACCTGCCTGGTGGCGGGGGCAGGATTCGAACCTGCGTAGCCCATCACGGGCGCCGAGTTTACAGCCCGGTGGTTTTAACCACTCACCCACCCCGCCGCTGTTTCTGATCGGGTACCGGAGGCTGGTGCCTGGCGGTGAGTCTCCGCCGGAAATCGCTCCTGGCCTCCTACGGCTGCTCTACCTGGTGCTACTGGAGCCGAAGGAGGGAATCGAACCCCCAACCTAGCGATTACAAATCGCTTGCGCTACCATTGCGCCACTTCGGCCTGCCCCCACTCGTCGGGGCCTAAAATTCAAGGCTCGCCCACAAGGAGCGACCCACCCTGTAGTATAGGGGTCGCCTTTCGGAAAAGTCAAGGAAGCGCGCCCAATCTGAACCTCGTTCAGCCCTTCAGCCGCCAGCGGGTACCCTCGGTGGAGTCCTCCAGGATTACACCCACCTCGGCGAGACGCGCCCGCAGCTTGTCCGACAGCTCGTACTGCTTGGCGGCACGCAGGTCGTTCCGCAGCTCCACGAGCAGCTCGATGAACGGGCCGGCCGCATTGCCGGCGGCCTCCGGCCCGGTCAACCTGAGGCCGAGGACGCCTGCCAGCTCTCGCAGGCTAGCCTGAGCCTCGTCCGTCCTGCGGCCCTCGTCGCGGGCACGATTGATCTCGCGGGCCAGGTCGAACAGGGCGCCCATGGCACCGGCGGTGTTCAGGTCGTCGTCCATCGCCTCCAGGAAACGCTGCTTGAAGGGGGCCGGGTCAACGGCGGGGTCCGCCTTCCCGCCGGGGGTGCTGACGGCTATGCGCAGGCGCTCCGCGGCCCGCTTGCCGGCCTCCAGGCTCTCCTCCGCGAACGTGATGGGGCTGCGGTAATGGGAGCTAAGGACGAAGATGCGGAGGCCGTCACCCCCGTACTTGTGGACCACCTCATGGATGGGCACAAGGTTCCCCAGGTGGCGGGTCATCTTCTCCTCGCTCTCGGCGAGACGCATGAGGCCGTTGTGCACCCAGAAGCGGACGAACGGCTTGTGGTCATCGCTGTAGCTCTCGCTCTGGGCGATCTCGTTCTCGTGATGGGGGAAGATAAGGTCCTGCCCGCCGCCGTGTATGTCTAGAGGGTGGCCGAGGTATTTGAGGGACATGACGGAGCATTCGATGTGC
>JADFNQ010000207.1 GCA_022563285.1 Chloroflexota bacterium
GCTCGGCCGAAACTACCTCGGGTTCGACCTGAATGAGGAGTACGTAAAGATGGCGCGCGATCGACTCAGACTTATTCAACCGCCTGACGATGCCGAAGCCAAGGCAGCGGCGTAACTTCGACGCAGGCTCCCGTGGACGAACATCACCCAGACTGCATTCGCCAACGTTGTCCCTGTCCCGAAATCCATGGCAATCGCCAATGGCAATCGCCAATTCAGTTCAAACCAATAAAAGGCCGAACCCGTGCGATCCGCATGGGCACCGGCTACCAGGTTATTACCGATCGAATCCTCAAACTCCTGGAAGCGGGAACCGTGCCCTGGCACCGGCCCTGTGGCGGTGACGAGCGACGTTCCAAGAACCTCGTTTCCGACAAACGCTACCGCGGCGTCAACGTATTCCTTCTGTCCGCGGCCGGCTACGAAGCGCCCTACTGGCTCACCTTCAAACAGGCCGGTCGGCGCGACCGCTACGTACGAATGGAGGCTGAACCAAGTTGAGCGTTCGCACAAAGCGGATTCGCATCCTAAGCGAGAGGCCAAAGCCGTCATTCTCACAGCGATTGGAGCAGCAGGCTCGGGAGATCGTGCGGCGCGGACGACAGCGGGAGGGACAGGACCCGATCATCTCGCTCATCGAACGCGATATGGCCCTCACGCTGGATCACCTGGATCGGCTTCGTGACGTACATGCGGAGATTCGCAGCAGCCTGATGCGCCACGAGTGCAACCTGGGCACGGCGATCCTGCGGCGTGAGCCACCGCCGCCGGTGTACGAAGATCCACGCCTACCGGAACGGGACAGGCTGCGCGATCGGATTCGTCATCTCGACGAGGAGCGACGTCGCTGGTCCGTGCAGTACGTCAGAGATCGCCAGGCCATTCTCGATCGTCTCTTGTCGCTGGCCAATCGCCACCGCCAACTCAGATATTAGATCCATGGACATCCACAAACTCGCCCGCAAGCTGAAGCCGCTCATGCCGAAGGAGGTGGACCGCTGGCTGAAGGGGCAGGGCTGGCAGGCGGAGTGGCGGGAGACCGAAGGGCCGGGGCAGGCGACGGAGCTGGCGGCGGCAGCGGCGGAGCGGGAGCTGCCGCTGCTGTTCGTCTGCGGCGGCGACGGCACGCTGAACGAGGCGGCGAACGGGCTGGCGGGGAGCGATACGGCGCTGGCGGCGATCCGCGCGGGCACGGCCAACATCTGGGCCAAGGAGATGGGGCTACCGAGAAGGCCGGTCAAGGCGGTGAAGGCGGCGGTGGAAGGCGACCGGCGCCGCATCGACCTGGGACGGGCGGGCGAGCGCTACTTCTTGCTGATGGCCGGTTACGGCCTGGACGGGGCGATAGCGCGGCGGGTCAGCCTGGGGCTGAAGAGCCGACTGGGCGCAACCACGTACGCCATCGCTGCCATACGGGAGGCGCTCCGACACCGCTCCTCAGCCGTGACGCTGCGGTTCGACGGCGAACAGCACAGCGCGGACGTGCTGATGCTGGTGGTGGGGAACACCCGCAACTACGCCGGGCTGGTGGAGGTCACCCGCGAGGCGCTGGTTGACGACGGTCTGCTGGACGTGTGCGTTTTCCAGGGGAAGGGCACGGTGGATATTATCCTGCACGCCCTGAGGACGATCTTCCGGCGCCATCTGCGGTCCAAGAAGGTGCTGTACCGGAAGACGCGGCGGCTGGAGCTGGCGTGGGAGAAGCCGCTGCCGGTGCAGCTTGACGGCGACGCCTACGACCGCTCTCCGACGGAGGTGGTGATCGCCCCCGGGGCGCTGTGGGTGGCCGTCCCCAAATGCGTCAGCTCTCCCCTGTTCCGGGGCTAGCCGCGGCCTGCGCCGATAGGGTGGTCACGCTGCCGCCCGCCACGGAGAACACCTCAGTGCTGTCCAGGAACTCCCGCGGGAAGCGTTCGACGTCCGTCGCGGTGACAAGCAGCTGGTCGTAGCCGGCTAGGGCATCGATGACGGAGCGGGCGCGGTCGGAGTCCATCTCCGACAGAATGTCGTCAAGGAGGAGCAGCGGCGGCTCATCTCGACGCGAGCGGAGGAGCCGGGCCTCAGCGAGACGGAGGGCGAGGGCGATGGTGCGCTGCTGGGCGCGGGAGACGAAGCCGGAGGCGGGGACGCCGTCCAGGAAGAAGGCGATATCGTCACGGTGAGGACCTTGAAGGGTCATTCCCGCCGCGATGTCCCGGGATATGCCGCGGCGCAGGGCGTCTGCGTAGGCCGCCGTGGCGGCGGCCACGTCGGTTAGGCTATCGATATCGATGTCCTCCAGCCGCGGCCGGTACTCCAGCCGCAGCTCCTCGGCGGGAGCGAGCGAGGTGTGGGCCTGGGCGGCGAGGGCGGCCAGCTCGGACAACGCCGCGCCGCGGACGGCGAACAGGTAGCCGCCGTCGCGGGCGAGCTCGGCGTCCCAGAAGGCGAGCTCGTCGGCGCGGGCATGCCCCTCGCGGATGCGCTTGAGGAGGTGGTTGCGCTGGGCGATGACGCGCTCCAGGCGGGATCGGGCGGCGACGTAGTCGCGGTCTACCTGCGATAGTGTTATGTCGATATAGCGCCGCCGCGACGACGGCGCCCCGGAGATCAGGTCGATGTCGGCGGCGGTGAACAGAACGGCGGTCAGACGTCCCACGGCGTCGGACAGACGCTTGGGGACGCCGTTGACCTTGGCAGTCTTGGTGGCGATGAGCCCGTTGCTGCCCTCCCGGCCGACGACGGCCACCTCCAGCTTGAGACGGCCCCCCGCGGTCTCGGCCTCGCCGACGACGCGGGCGGCCGGGATCGCCTCATCGAGCGCCTGGCGGCGGATCACCTGCGCTTCGGTCTCGGCGCGGAGCTCCTTCATGGTGGCCAGGAGATAGATCGACTCCAGGA
>JADFNQ010000208.1 GCA_022563285.1 Chloroflexota bacterium
GCGGTGGAAGCGGGCCAGGAGATAGCGAAGGGCGACCTGGTGGGCTTCGTGGGGGCGACGGGGTTCGTCAGCGGCGACCATCTGCACTGGGAGGCGCGCATTCACGGCGTGAAGGTGGACCCGCTGCTGCTGACGCAGGCGCCGCTGGGGTCGTAGGCCCACGGGCGTGTCGAAGAACCTACGTATGCCCCGCCCTCGTGGCGATCAGCGCCCGCCAGACGCCTTCCGCCTCCACCCGCTCCACCCTGAGCCCGGCCTCCGCGAACAGGCGACTCAACCCCTCCACGGCGTCCTCCAGAAAGCCGCTGACGATCAGCGTCCCGTTTCCCCTGAGCGCATCCGCGAAAGGCGCCGCCAGCCTCTCGATGGTGACGCCGCTGATGTTGGCGACGATGAGGTCGAACCGCTCTCCCCTCGCCCCTTCGGGGAGCGCGCCCTCGCGGACCTCCACCGTGTCCCGAACGCCGTTGCGAGCGGCGTTCTCTCGGGCGGCCTTCACCGCCTGCGGGTCGACGTCCAGGGCGAGGACGCGGCCGGCGCCGAGCCGGGCGGCGGCGATGGCAAGGATGCCGGAGCCGGTGCCCAGGTCCAGAACGGCGTCGCCGGCGCGCAGCCGGTCTTCCAGCGCCCGCAGGCACATCGCCGTGGTGGGGTGCTGGCCGGTGCCGAACGCCATTCCCGGATCGATCTCGATGACCGTGTCGGCGGCCTTGACCTTGTACGTCGCCCAGGAGGGCTTGATAAGCAGTCGCCGTCCGATCCGCTGGGGCCGGAAGTAGCGCTTCCAGGAGTCGCGCCAGTCCTCCTCACGCAGGCGGCGCGGGCGTCGCCAGCGGGGCGGGCTCTCCAGGGGCGCGAAACGGAGAGCGATGCGCAGGGAGCGGCGAAGACGCACGGAGTCCGCGCCGGGAGGCAGATATCCCTTCACCAAGGCAGGCGCGTCGCCGTCCACCACATACCCATCGCCCTGGGGACGGACTGAGGGCTCTATGGCGACGCCGCCGGGGCAGTGCTCACGGAACGTCTCGGCGATCGCCTCGGCGTCGATGCCGGCCACCTCTACGGCTATCTCCAGCCAGTCCGCCGCGCGGGCCGAAGGCGGCGGCACGGCTCTATCCCAGGGCGTCCTTTATCTTGCCCAGGATGCCCTTCTCTTCGTCGGACACGGGAGTGCCGAAGCTCTCCGCCAGCTTTACGAGGAGCTCGCGCTGCTCATCGGTTAGCTTCGTCGGCACGACGACACCGGCGCGCACCAGGAGGTCGCCGCGACCGCCGCCGTGGATCCGGGGCACGCCCTTCCCCTTGAGGACAAATACGCGGCCGCCCTGGGTGCCCGCGGGTATCTTGAGGGTGTGCGGCTTGCCCCCCAGCGTGGGTATCTCCGCCTCGCAGCCGAGGGCCGCCTGAGGCAGGCTTAGCTCCAGGTCGTACACCAGGTCGTCCTCGTCGCGCTGGAAGTGGGGGTGGGGCCGCACAGCGATGACCAGATAGAGGTGGCCGGGGCCGCCACCGTTGGCCCCGACATCGCCCTCGCCGGAGAGGCGCATCTGGGAACCGTCATCGACCCCGGCCGGTATCTTGACCAGCAGCTTACGGGTCTGGCGGCGGCGGCCGGAGCCGTTGCACTCCTTGCAGGGCTCTTTGATCATGCGGCCCTCGCCGTGGCACTGGGGACAGGTGGCAACGTTGACGAACTGGCCGAAGAAGCTGCGGGAGACGCGCCTGACCTGGCCGGTGCCGCCGCAGGAAGGGCATCGGGCCAGTTGCGAGCCGGGCTCGGCGCGGTTGCCGCCGCAGCGGGAACAGCGCTCGTTGCGCGTGACCTCGATCTCCTTCTCGCAGCCGAAGGCGGCCTCCTCGAAGTCGATCTCGATATCGATGCGGCGGTCGGCGCCGCGCATGGCCTCGCGGGCGCGGCGGGCGGTGGTGCCGCCGAAGAAGGCGTCGAAGATGTCGCCGAAGCCGCCGAAGTCGAACCCCTCGAACTGCCGCCCGAAGTCGAACCCCTGGAGGCCGGCGTGGCCGAAGCGGTCGTAGGCGGCGCGCTTCTCGGAGTCGGACAGGACCTCATACGCCTCGCCTATCTCTTTGAACCTGGCCTCGGCGCCGTCCTCCCGGTTACGGTCGGGGTGGTAGCGCATGGCGAGCCTGCGGAACGCCTTCTTGATCTCCTCCGTGGAGGCGTTCCGTAGCACGCCGAGGACTTCGTAGTAGTCGCGCTTGGTGGCACGGGCCATATCTAGACTATTGTATCAAATGGGAGGAGGTTACAGGGACTCGACCCCGGCCCGAACCGCCTACCGGCAGGCCAGGTTGATGCGTCACCGAGCCACTAGCCACATACGATGTGAACTGCGCACAGGTCCGGTGCGGCCACCAGAATCAGAACCAGACCACCGGCGATGAGGCCCCCGCCCAGGGGAGCGCTGAGCCGCCTGCCCCAGGGCATGTTCTTCTCCACCGCCATAACCGTCCCCAGCACCAGCATCCACCCCAGGTTGCCGACGCCGACGGCGAACATCAGCAGCATCAACGACCAGCAGCAACCGACGCAGAAGATGCCGTGACGTACGCCAAGCCGGAAGGCCTGCGCCGGCTCGCGGTTGCCCAGCCAGTGCTCGTTGATGAAGCTGAAGGGCGAGCGGCACTTATCGAGGCAGTGGTACTTCAGGGGGGTGAACTGGTAGGCCCCGGCCAGAAGAAGGGTGCCCGCCCCCAGCATCCAGGCGTTGGATCCCAGCCAGGCACTCAGCTGGACCAGCTCGTGCAGGCCGCGGTCGCCGATATGGGCGAGGACGCCGAATAGAACCCAGACGCTGATATAGCCGGCGATCAGGAGGACCACCAGCCAAGTACGGTCAGACCGCTGCCGGGTCAT
>JADFNQ010000024.1 GCA_022563285.1 Chloroflexota bacterium
GCTGGGCGTCCTTCTCGCCGAAGTAGGCCCGCTGCGGCTGGACGATGCGGAGCAGTCGCGCCACCACGGTGGTCACGCCGCGGAAGAACTGGGGCCGAGATGCGCCCTCCAGCGTTGAGGTTAGCGGGCCGCACACCTCCACCCACTCGTCGAAGCCGGGCGGGTAGATCTCCTCCACCGGGGGTGAGAACACGATGTCCACGCGCTCGGACTCCAGCAGTTGGAGGTCGCGGTCCACGTCCCGCGGATAAGTGTCGATGTCCTCCCGCGGGCCGAACTGGGTGGGGTTCACGAAGACGCTGACGACCACGTGGTCGCTGTCCGCCCGGGCCCGCCGCACGAGCGAAAGGTGCCCTTCGTGAAGCGCGCCCATCGTGGGGACGAGGCCGACGCTGCCTCGTACGGCGGCCCGCGCCTCGCTCATCTCAGCAACCGTCTCGATGATCCTCATGATGCCGCGTGCCCGAGCCGCCAGAGCACGCCGCCCCGCGTGCTGCCGGGCGGCGGCTAAAGGGAGGGCGTGCGTCGACTATCCCAGCCGGGTGAGCTCGGAGAGCGCAGACTCGTCGACGTAGAAGCTCTCCCGCTCGGTGGGGAAGGCACCGTCCTGCACCTCCGTCACGTACTGCGCGACCGCCTGCTTGACGACCTCCCCGACCTGGGCGTAGCGCTTCGCGTGCCTGGGGACGAAGTCGGTAAACAGGCCCAGCATGTCATGGAACACCTGTACCTGGCCGTCGCAGTGGGGCCCGGCGCCGATGCCGATGGTGGGTATGCTCACCTTATCCGTAATCACCTGAGCGAGCTGGGCGGGGATCGTCTCCAGCACCATGGCGTAGGCGCCGGCCTGCTCCAGGGCTACAGCGTCGTCGACTAGCTTCTCAGCGCCGGCCTGCGTCTTCCCCTGGACCTTGTAGCCGCCGAACTGGTTAACGGACTGCGGCGTCAGCCCCAGATGGCCCATTACGGGGATGCCGGATGATACCAGGACACGGACTGTCTCCGCCACGTGCTGCCCGCCCTCTAACTTGACGGACTGGGCGCCGCCTTCCTTGAGCATGCGACCCGCGTTGCGGAGGGCTTCCTGCGGATCCGCCTGAAAGCTCATGAACGGCATATCGGCGACGATATGCGCCCGATGCGTGCCGCGGACCACCGCCTTCACGTGGTGCAGCATCTCCTCCATGGTCACCGGTATCGTAGTGTCGTAGCCGAGGACGACCATCGCCAGGGAGTCGCCCACGAGGATGATGGGCACGCCGGCCTCTTCCACCAGCCGGGCGCCGGGGTAGTCGTAGGCGGTGAGCATGGCGATGCGCTCGCCGCGCTTCTTCATCGCCTTAAGCTTGGTTATCGATACGCGTTGCTCCATCGCATCGGCCTCCTTACCAGGTTAGCCCCAACTGCTGACGCATCGTTGACTCGAACGTCTCGTCGTCCATCTGCTTGCGGGCCATGAGCACCATCTGGGCGTCCGGCCCGACGGGATAGCGCAGCTTGTCGCCCTTCTCTATCGCCTCCAGGATGGCATCCGCGACCATGGAGGCCGGTGACCGGCCGCCCTCACCCAGGAGCCTGCCCATGGCCTGCTCCCATTCGCCGATGAGGGGCCGGTAGGGCGACGACTCATCGCCGGCGGCGGCGCCCACGAGGCGACGCTTGTCCGGGAAGGGGGTGTCTATGCCGCCGGGCTCGATGATGTGCACCCTAACGCCGAAGTGTCCCACCTCATAGTGCAGCGACTCGCTTAGCGCCTCCAGGGCGAATTTCGAGGCGGCGTAGGCGCCGGTCAGGGGCCCGGCCACCCGGCCACCCACGGAGGAGACGTTGATGATTACGCCCTTCCCGCGCTCGCGCATGGCGGGCAGGACGGCGTTGATGCAGCGGAGTGGGCCGTGGACGTTGGTGTCGAACTGGTCGATGAGGTCATCCGGGGTGACCTCCTCAAGCGGGCCGAAGACCTCGAAGCCGGCGTTGTTGACCAGCACGTCCACGTCACCGGCCCGACGGAACGCCTCCCGTACCGAGCCGTCCTCGCGAACGTCAAGCGGCAGGAGGGTCAGGTCCCAGCCGCCCTTCTCCGCCGCCGCGGCCAGGTCGCCGCCCTTGTCCAGGTTGCGCATGGTGGCCAGCACACGGTAGCCGCGACCGGCCAGCCGCTCCGCCGTGGCGCGGCCGATGCCGCTGTTGGAGCCGGTTATGAGCACGCTCTCTTTCGCCATCCAGACCTCCCTCTATTCGCTGGGCCGCGCCTGCCTGCCGGTAGGCAGGCTCAGGACGCGGCCTGGACTATCTCATGTGGCACGCCAACAGTGTGCCGGATGCGGTTGTTTTCGTCCACGTAGACGAGCCTGGGCCGGCAGGTGCGGGCCGCCTCGTCCTCCCGCTCTTCATAGGTGAGGATGATGACGGTGTCGCCGGCGTTCACCAGGCGGGCGGCGGCGCCGTTGATCGCCACCTCACCGGAGCCGCGGCTCCCCTCTATCGCATAGGTGGTGAGCCGGGAGCCGTTTCTTATGTCCAAGACGTGCACCTGCTCGTAGGGCAGGATATCCGCCGCCTCCATCAGCACCGGGTCCAGTGTGATGGAGCCCTCGTAGTTGAGGTCGGCGTCCGTCACCGTGGCCCGGTGTATCTTGCTCTTGAGCATCGTCCGCAACATTACTCGCACCTCCCTTATCGCCGGAGCGCTGGACACCAAAAAGCCCTTCCGGCGCATGACCGAAAGGGCACTCAGGTCCCACCTATGTGCCGTCTCGGTCGGTTCCCCGATCCAAGCGGGTGCTGGCTCTATTTAGGTTACGCCTGCCAGTTAGCAGACAGACTCACCGTCCACCATAGGCGGATCGATGGCAGCGACAGTATAGCAGGGGTGTCAAGAGGGAGTAAAGCGCGACTCCCCCCAAGCCCTTCGATAGGATCAGGGTGAGCGCTCTGGCCTGTCTCAACCTTTCGCCCATTCGCTGGCCGAAGGCATGCCCGTCAGGCCCTTGGCCTGGGTCACCGCCCGCAGGATGGCGCGCTCCACCGCCCGCGCCGCCAGGGCGCCGAGCTGGAGCACGTCCGCCGGCCTGTCCTCGCTGCCGGTGGAGAGGGCGAAGATCGTGTCGCCGTCTACGGGGGTGTGAGCGGGGCGTACCGCCCGCGTCAGGCCGGCCTGGGCCATCACCGCCAGCCGGTAGCAATCGGACTTCGACAGGGCGGCGTCCGTGGCCACCACGCCGATGGTGCTGTTGGGCCCCGCGGCGAAGGGGGAGAGCGCCGGCCGCGAGCGCAGAACCTCCAGCGTATTAGCGAACCGTCCGTCTTCGGCGCGGGGCCCGGCCGCGGTGCGGCCGCTGTCCGGATCGACCACCTCCCCGAAGCTGTTCACCGCCATCAGCGCTCCCACGCTCACTCCATCCGCGGTCGCCTCACAGGCGCTGCCGATGCCGCCCTTCAGCGCCCGCTCCAGCCCCAGCGCCTTGGCGACGATGGCGCCCGTTCCCGCCCCCACGCTGCCCTCCTCGGGCGGCCCGGTGGAGGCGGCCTGGCAGGCGGCGTATCCGGCCGCGGCGTCCGGACGCACGTCCGCGCGCCCCAGCGACAGGTCGATAAGCACCGCAGCGACCACGATGGGTACGACGCCCGTGGGCACCGGGAACCCCTTGCCCCGCTCCTCCAGCCAGCGCATCACACCCGTCGCCGCATCCAGGCCGAAGGCGCTTCCGCCGGTGAGGAGGACGGCGTGAACCCGCTCCACCAGGCTCCCCGGCCGCAACAGGTCGGTCTCCCGCGTGCCGGGAGCGCCTCCACGCACGTCCGCGGAGGCCACGGCCCCTTCCGGGCAGAGCACGACGGTGCAGCCGGTCGCCGCCTCGGCGTCCGTCCAGTGGCCCACCAAGAGGCCCGTTATAGCTGTAATTGTGTCGTCGTTGGCGGTTTTCAGGGGAACCGTCCTGCGGTTAACCTCGTATTCACCGTGATAGTAACACTATGGGCCAGCGATCAGTTTATACTGTACCGGGAGGATAAGTTTGGGAAGCGGTTCTCATTTCCGTTGGAGTAGCCTGCGCAGGCGCCTGCTTCTTACCGCGGGCGCCGCGCTGTTCATCGCCGGCGCGGCGATCCTGAGCGTCGGCCTCATCGGCTACCTGAACGACAGCGAGTCCGCCGCGCCCGAGGCGGAGGGGCCGCAGTCGATTGCAGACCTCACGCCTCTTAGCATCGACGACGTGGAGAACCTGCCCGTCGCCATCCCCTACTACAACCCGCAGATCACGGAGGCCGAGCCTGAGCGGGTGCGCGAGGTCACCGAGCCCTTCCGGCTGGTCATCGAAGGCATCGATGTAAACGCCCCAGTGATAACGATGGGGCTGGAGGACGGGGGTATACCGGAAGTCCCGCTCAACGGCCAAGACATCGCCTGGTACGACTTCTCGTCCATGCCCGGGGGCGGCAGCAACGCGGTATTCGCGGCGCATGTCACCTGGGGCGGCGCCCCCGGCGTGTTCGCCAATCTGAACGACCTGCAGCCTGGAGACACCATCAGCCTCATATCGGAGGATGGCCGCGAGTATACGTACGAGGTGTTCGCCAACTTCCCCGTCGACCCGTTCGACTCCGAATCGCTCAAGGTCATGGCGCCCACGGCCACAGATACCGTAACGCTCATCACCTGCGGCGGCAGCTGGCTGCCCGACCCCAGCGAGCGGTTCGGCGGCAACTACAGCAACCGGACGATAGTGCAGGCGCGGCTAATGCAGCCCGCCCTGATGGCGCCCGTCCCCAGCGCGATAAGCAACGGCTAGACCAAGACAACCAAGACGCCGTAGGCCCCGCGGCTGAGCCGCGGGGCCTCTTGAGTTACAGGCTAAATCCTGCCCGCCTGTAGCGGTGCAGAGGCTCCGGTCTGTACGAGATTATCAGTCGTAGTTTTCCCGCTGCAGCGCCACGGACATGCCCATGCCGCCACCCATGCACAGCGTCACCAGCCCCCACTCGGCATCGCGGCGGTTCATCTCGTAGGCGATGGTGCCGATAAGACGGCCGCCGGTGGCGCCCAGCGGGTGGCCGATGGCGACCGCACCGCCGTTGGGGTTCACCTTCTCCCAGCTCCAGTCCAGCTCCCGGCCGACGGCGAGGACCTGGCAGGCGAACGCCTCGTTGATCTCGATGAGGTCGAAGTCGTCGATCGCCATGCCGGTGCGCTGCAGGAGCTTCTGCGTAGCTGGCGCAGGGCCGATCCCCATGATCGTCGGGTCCACGCCGATGGTGGCGGCGTGCTTCACGGTGGCCAGCGGCTTCAGCCCATGCTCCTTCGCCATCTCCTTCTCCATCAGGAGCACCATGGTCGCGCCGTCGTTGCGGGGGCAGGAGTTGCCCGCCGTCACCAGCCCGTCCGCGCTGAAGGAGGGCTTGAGCGAGGCGAGCTTCTCCAGCGAGGTATCGGGGCGGGGGCACTGATCGCTGTCCACGGTGACGCTGGACCCGTCGGAGTAGCTGATGGTGATGGGCTCAATCTCATCCGCGAGTATCCCCTCGTTGCGGGCGCGGATCGCCCTGCGGTGGCTCTCCAGGGCGAACTCGTCGGCGTCCTCGCGGGAGATGCCCCGCTCCTGGGCGACCTTCTCGGCGGTCATACCCATGTCCATGATCCAGGGTTCAGTCACCTCGTACCAGCGCTTGGTCCACTCCGGCTTCTTCTCTTCCGGCCAGGAGGTTGGGAGCATCTCCTTGGCCATCACCTCCGCGGTCTGCACCTGGCCCAGGTTGCGCTCGTCCCCCGGGGAGATCGGCTGCACGCGGTCCATCGTCTCGATGCCGCCGGCAAGGACGACATCCGACATGTCGGCCATGATGGCGAAGGCGCCCTGGGCGACCGCCTGGAGCGACGAGCCGCACTGCTTGTTCAGGTCCGTGGCGGAGATGCTGTAGGGGAGTCCGGCCTCGAACAGGTAGTGGCGCGACCGCGTGAGCAGTCCGGCGATGCCCACGGAGCCCATCAGCACCTCGTCCACCTCCTCGGCGGGCAGCTTGTTCCGCTCCAGGACGGACTTGAGGAGCGGTGTAACCAGCTCCACGTGGGTTATATCGCGGAACACGCCCCGCTGCCCGGCACGGCCGAAGGGGGTACGCACCATATCAACGACTACTGCTTCTCGCATGGAGCCTCCTCACGTTTACGGTAACGATAGCCAAGTGAGGAGTTTACCACAGCGGATGGCGTCACAGCCACAGAACAGGCTCTATCCTCCCGCCCGGCGGCCTTTACTGATCCTTAACCTTTCACGGGGCCATCTTTACCGGCGTATTCACCCGGGCCTGTGACAATGGAGGCGGTAGAGGGCGGCAACGGTTGCCGGAATCCACCGCCCGCGCAAGCTGCCACACAGAGCCCAAAAGGGAGGGTTTTATCCATGAACTGGCTGCGGGCCCGCATCCAGGGGCGAAACAGGCGTCCCGAAAATACGGATCACGAGCAGGCGCAGCGCCGACATCAGGCGGACGGGCCGCGTCCGCGCCTGATGCTTCTCGTCCACGACGCCGCCGGGCCGGGCTCCTACCGGCTCCACGTCTTCGAGGACGCGGCGTCGGCAGAGGCGTTCGTTCAGCTCTGGTTCCCGTCCCGGTTTGACCACGGAATACTCGCATTCTGGGCGGCGCTCGAGGAGCCTGTGTGGCGGGCGGACCCGGACGAGGGAGCGCCGCCGGAGGCCGTGATCCTGATCCGCGATGAGGTGAGGTCGGGGGTCGTCTACCCGTTCTCCCTCTCGAACATGAGCATGGCCCAGTCCTGGATCGCGAAGGAGGCTGCGCGGGGGCTGAAGCTGCGCCAGGTCCTGCTGTACTGGGCGACACCGGTACGGATAAGCACGGACCACTGGGGGAGGGTGCGGGTTACGCCGCGGGAACGTCCCTCCTTACGCCGTCCGGTGCTGTTGCGGTCGTCTACCGTGATAGTCCGCAAGGACGAGACCGCACGGCCGGAGACCGATGTCTGGCCGGAGCGAGCGGATCGACGGCGCAGGCCTCTCACAAAGACAGACGATGTTGCGGATGTCGCGCCGGTCGAGGAGGCTGGGGTCGGCGCCGACGGCGCGGGTGCCGCGGAGGTCTCCAACATCATGGACGAGGTGGACAGGCTGGTCCGTCGCAGGCAGCGGCGATGGATGCAGAAAGATGAGCCGTTCCGGGGCTTCGGGTCGCCGCGGGGCAAGTTCTAACCAGCGAACCGGATATCTGACGCGCACGGCGGAACAGCTCCACGCGCAGCTAACGCGGCCCGCGAACCGGTCTTCACCGATCGTCAACCTTTGTCGCCCTTTCGTTAACCGTCACTTTTACCTCGGTCTGCGACAATCGAGCTTGCAGTGATGGTTCCCTCAAGGGAAAGGGGCAGGCAGATGGAAGACGCAAACAGGACCGAGCCGGCCACAGTTGCTCAGCAATCGCAGACGGACCTCGGTGACCAGGCGGCAGTGGAGGCCGAGGCCAGCCATGCTGAGCTGGTCACGGTCTTACGAGTAAGGCGCTGGGAAGTACGAGACGGGCCCTTCCAGGGCTTCGACTCGCCTGAAGGCAAGTTCTAGGAGCGCGACTCAGAACCACTACCGCTGGCACTTCGGGCAGTAGTGGGTGCTGCGACCCCCTACCTTGATCCGCTTGATGGGAGTGCCGCAGACGTAGCAGGGCTCTCCACTGCGTCGGAACACCTTCACTCGTAGCTGGTGCATCCCCTGCTCCCCTTCCGCATCAACGTAGTCGCGGAAGCTGGAGCCGCGGTCGCCCAGCGCCTCCACCAGCACCTTGCGGACCGCCCAGTGCAGCCGCTCGGCGGCCACCCGCGACAGCCTCCTGGCGGCCTTACGAGGGTGGATGCGCGCCTCGAACAGCACCTCATCCGCGTAGATGTTGCCGATCCCGGCGATCGCACGCTGGTCCATGAGCACCGCCTTCACCGGCGCCGACCGCTTCGCCAGCGCCCTTCGCAGCTCCTGCGGGCCGAACGCCTCGCCCAGCGGCTCCGGCCCTAGCTTACCGACGACCTCTGACTCATCCCCCACCAGCCACATCATCCCCAGCTTGCGCAGGTCCACGTAGCACAGCTCGCTGCCGTCGTCCAGACGGAAGCGGGCACGCAGGAATCGGTCGTCGGAACAGCCATCGAGGGCGTGGATGAGGCCGCCGGTCATGCGCAGGTGGACGATCCAGGTGAGACCGCCGTCCAGCCGGAGCAGGAGGTACTTCCCCCGCCGGCCCAGCTCCTCGATGGTCAGCCCCGCCAGGCGGCGGCAGAACAATTCCGCCGCCTCGCCCTGCACCAGCCTGGCGGCGTCCGGCGACACCCAGGCCTCCACGACCGTGCGCCCGACGATGCGGGTCGTCAGGTCGCGGCGGATCGTCTCTACCTCGGGGAGCTCAGGCATTTAGGCCGGGGCTGCCAACTTCGAGAACTCTTCCAGGTGTTCGGAAAGTATTCTGAATCGCCCTATCAGGCTGGCCTCATCGTTTATGCTGCGGTTCAGATTCTCGTACAGCACGAACTCCGGTTCAACTAAGTCTGATGCGACCTTGGCCAAGCCGCGGTTTTCTACACGGCGCCTCTCGAACTCCACCAGGAATTCTCTGATGACACCCTCGTACGTCTTCCCGAACGTCCGGACAAGCCAATATAAGACCGTCAACGGGCCCTGAGACCCCAACAATGGATCTCGCGGGATGAATATCGTTGTCATGGTGTCCAACACACGGACAACGCGCAGGGCTGCGCTATCCACGTCATCCGTCCAAGATTTCAGTCCCTCCTCGACGAAACGGTTAAGGTGTGTTTTCTTCGTATCGACGAACTCGCCCCGGAACTCTATTAGTAGCAATTTTGCCGCGGCGTTGAGGTCTTGCCCTCTTTTGGTCTGGAATCGTACACACTCCCGGAAGAACGAGTGGCTGGCGATATTCCTGATGAGCTCCGGAACCTTCCCACCCATAGCGTTTCGAATCTCAGACCCTGTGAGCGGCTTACTCGTGTTCAACCGAACGAACAGCTCGTTTATCTTTGCTTCGTCATCCGTGATAACAGTCTCCACCGTCAGGTTAAAGTTCTCGAATTTTGTTGCTATCTTGGGGTGCCGGGTGCGCAGATCCCTTAGGCTGAGGCCAGCCAGGTCAAGATCGGGTTGTTCGAAGTAGACGAACTTCTGCTCCAACACCAACCGATCGTCGAAGAAGTCAAAGATGGCTTCAAAGCGCTGCTTTCCATCAATAATGGCGTAAGGTTTGTTGCTAGCGTTGAGCGGTGTGTTGACGTAGGTAAAATCCGCTATATAGATCTTCGGTATGTCAAAGTCGTTAAGGATGGAGTCGATGAGGAAGGCTTTCTCGGCCTGACCCCATAGTCTGCCCCTTCTCTGGTACACAGCGGACATATCAATGTTGTCGCGCTCCTGTTACCACCAGCTCAGGGTCTTCTTCTCGAATGGCCTTACCTTGAACACCCCTACACCTCGTAGCTGAATTGGCGCTTTATCTCTTTGGACAGGCCGTCCAGGTCGGGCCACACGACCGAATCGGTAATACCGATGGCAAAGATAGACTGGCTCAGGTCATTCAGTGACCCCCTCGGTAGCGTCACCTTAACAAGAGACCCGTCCGGGAAATCACCCCCTGCATAGACATTCTCCATAGGAGTCGTGTTCTGCCCAAAAAATGGTGAAGACACCTCGCTGCGCCACTATTCTGGGGCTGTTGTGTATGCCGAATAGCGCTACCGCCTCCTTGTTCATCAGACCTTCACCGCCAGGCGTGTAACCAGATAGCTGAGCGTCATCTACCGATAGTACTCCGCCAGCGAAAGATAGGTACTGGAGAACATGCCGGTTCCAGGAAACGGGGTTGATCATCCATAGGGCTGCATCCTCGAGGAACTCGGTTCCTTCAGATCCAAACGACGAGGGGGCGGATGTAATCGCGAAGTACAACGCAATGAACGGATTCTCGGTCCAGTCCAGGAGTCGCGTTGGGACACCGAAGTGCTGCATCAAGAACAAGAATTCCCAGTCATTGGGTAGATTGCGGGTCAAGTACGGTACACTGCGTTGCTTGAAGTGCGATAGTATAGCCGTTTCCATCCCTATCAGATCGGCTATTTCATGTATGACGGGATGCCGGTACAGCGTGGGTAATAGAGGATAGCTGCTCTTGCCGCAACCCCGATACCAAAGCGGTGAGTCACCCCTAATGCTTTCGATTAGGTCAGTGAACTCCTGCAGCGTTTGGACAGTTTTCGTCCGCAGTTCATTCGGCAACTCTTCTTCGCCCCCTCGCGCGCTCTGCTGCAAATCCCATTAATTATAGCAAGCGCGCTCCCTCAGCGCGGTTCCCCGATCTCCGCCGCTTCGCCGTACTCCATCTCGCCCCAGTTCTTCCCCACCTTGGTGTCGATCTTCAGCGTCACCTTCATCGCCATCGACTTGGGCATTATGTCGACCGCCAGCGCCCTCACCTCCTCCAGCTCCTCCCCGGGGCACTCGAACATCAGCTCGTCGTGGATCTGGAGGGTCATCAGGCTGCGCAGGCGGCGCTTCTGCATCTCGGCGTCGATGCGGTTCATGGCGATCTTGATGATGTCGGCGGCGGTGCCCTGCACCGGCATGTTGATCGCCGCCCGCTCCGCAGCCTGGCGCACGTTGAAGTTGCCGGAGCTGATCTCCGGCAGGTAGCGCCGCCGCCCGAACAGCGTCTCCGCGTAGCCCTGCTCCCGCACACGCTCCACCGTCTCCTCCACGTAGCGCTGGATGCCCGGATACTTCTCGAAGTAGGTGCGTATGAACTCCGCCGCCTCCTCCCGCGGTATCCTCTCGCGCAGCGAGAGGCCGTGGGCGCTGAGGCCGTACAGCACGCCGAAGTTGAACACCTTGGCGCGGCGCCGCATCAGCGGCGTGACTTCGCCCAGGGGCACGCCGAACACCTGCGAGGCCGTGGCGGCGTGGATGTCCTCGTCGCGCTCGAACGCCTCCAGCAGCGCCGGGTCCTCCGTGATGTGGGCCA
>JADFNQ010000025.1 GCA_022563285.1 Chloroflexota bacterium
CTCCGGCTTCTGCTCGGTGGTGATGGAGGGGACGCTGAACGTGCTGGCCATCTACATCCTCTTGCGGAACCTCGCGCCCGGCTCCCGCTGGTCGGGCGGAGTTCCGAACTCTATCTTTAGCGTCTGCGGGCCAGTTCGCCGGCGCGTTTCAGCGCCTGGCGTTGCTTCGCGTCTCGGCCGTAGGTGTACCAGAAGAGGAGGGCCACCAGGAGAGCGCCACCTATCACATTGCCCAGGCTGGCCGGTATGAGGCTCCACCATATCGCCTCGCCCCAGCCGATGCCGGAGCCGCCGCCGATGAGGCCGGTGGCGAAGTAGCCCATGTTAGCCGGGGCGTGCTGTACCCCGATCGCCACAAACGCGATGATCGGGAAGAGTACGCCCAGAATCTTGCCGGTCACGGTACGGGCTGCCGTCGCTAGGAAGGCGGCCATGCCCACCAGCCAGTTGCCCAGGATTCCGGACACGACCACGATGAACCAGCCTTCGGTACCCAGGTCCTGGAACTGCATCTTCTCGTCCATGAGCTCGAACAGCCGCTCCTCCTGCAGGGGGCCGAAGATATGGGCGCCGTTTACCATCGACCCGACGAACAGGGCGCCCAGCACGTTGCCCGCGATTGCGATGCCCCAGAACGGCCAGCAGCGGCGGCACAGGTCGCGGGGGCGGCTCAGGAACATCTCCGGCAGGAGGACGTTGATCTCCGTGAACAGGGCGGAGCCGGAGAGGATCACCAGGATAAACCCGGCCGCGAATCCCAGCCCCAGCAGCAGCCGTGAGAAGCCCACGGACTCGACATCGACGGTGAGGGCCACCGATAGGACGGCGCCGAAGGTGATGAATGAGCCGGCCGCGAACGCCAGGGCGAGCTGCCTCAGCGGGCCGGCGGCGAAGAACTCCTCGGCATGCTCTAGGAACTGGCGTACAACCTCGTGCGGCAGCCGCAGGATATCGCCCCGCTCAGGCAGCTGTTCGCCGCAGCCGGGGCAGGTGTCTCCGTGTGTGCGGAAGACACCACCGCAGGTCTCGCAGATGATGATCGCCATGGTGACTGGCCCTGCCGACGATTATAGCCGCATCAGCTTCGACGCGCCGCCTGGCTAGGCAACAGGCGTCTGCTGTATGGTCTGTGGGCGCCCGGCCTCTGTTATCATTTCTGCGGCAGCTCGCTTCCTAAGTCAGGAGGACGTAGATGAAGTTCGGCGTCACCATGTTCCCCACCGACTACGCCATTGGGCCTGCGGAGCTGGCCAGGGCAGTGGAGGAGCGCGGCTTCGAGTCGCTATTCTTCCCGGAGCACACTCATATCCCCACCAGCCGGCGCACCCCCTGGCCCGGAGGCGCTGAACTGCCCCGCGAGTACTCCCACACCCTGGACCCGTTCGTTGCCTGTACCGCGGCGGCCGTGGCCACGGAGCGTCTTCGCATCGGCACGGGGATCTGTCTGGTGATCGAACGGGATCCGATCACCCTGGCCAAGGAGGTGGCCAGCCTGGACTTCATCTCCGGTGGGCGGTTCCTGTTCGGCATCGGCGGTGGCTGGAACCTGGAGGAGATGGAGAACCACGGCACGGACCCGGACCGGCGCTGGAAGCTGCTGCGGGAGCGGGTGCAGGCGATGAAGGCGATCTGGACCGAGGACGAGGCGGAGTTCCACGGCCGGTTCGTCGACTTCGACCCCGTCTGGTCGTGGCCCAAGCCCGTGCAGAAGCCCCACCCGCCGATCGTTGTAGGTGGCAGCGGGCCCCATACCCTGCAGCGGGTAGTAGAGTACGGGGACGGCTGGATGCCCATCCTCGGGCGCGATCAGGCTCCCCTGTCCGAGCGGATAGCCGAGCTGAACCGGCTGGCCGCTGAGGCCGGCCGGGGCGATATCCCCGTCTCCGTCTACGGCGCGCCGACCCGCCCGCAGGTCATCGGGCACTACGCGGAGATAGGGGTGGAGCGCTGTGTCTTCTTCCTGCCGCCCGCCCCGGCGGCGGAGGTGCTCCCCCTCCTGGACCGGCACGCGGAGCTGGCGAAGAGCTTCGCCTAGGGGGCGCTCTCCGGGCCTGTCGCCGATCGATCCGAGAGGGCGCGGGCGCGCTCCAGGTCCCGCGGTTCGTTCACGTTAAACAGGCTAAGCCCTTGTGTGTCGTACCGCCGAAGCTCCTCCTCGGGCAGCTCCCGAACGTCCAGCCGGGAGAGTAGCTCCCTCATGCTGCTGCTCCTCTTAGCCAGCAGCTCCTCGATGACCGGGAGGCAGGAGCGGGCATAGATGGCGTGGGCCGGGTGCCAGCGGCCCGCGATCCGCGGGACCAGCGCCTGGTAGCGGCGGGGTAGTCCGGCCATGTAGGACAGAAGATGGGGGTTCAGGAAGGGCATGTCGCAGGCGACCACCAGGGCGAACTCGGCGGTGGCCGCCGTCAGCCCGGCCTGGACTCCGGCCAGGGGCCCCCGCCCCGGGGCCAGGTCGGCCACGAACCGCACCGACCGCAGCGTCTTTCTTCCCTCCGCTGACCGGCCGGAGGCCACGATCACCTCCGAGCAGACGCCGGACAGCCTCTCGATGACGGTCTCCAGCAGAAGCCTGCCCTCGAAGGTCAGGCTCGCCTTGTCCGTTCCCAGGCGGCGGCTCTTCCCGCCCGCCAGGACTATCCCCGTCAGGTCTGCGCGCTCGCTCACCGTTCCAGTATATGGTGGGCAAGAGGGCAGAGGCACGCGCCGGCTGACGTGGTGTAGACTGCGGAGGGTAAGGCATCTCGGCGATAGTGGTCGTGTCAGGCTGGGGAACAGGAGGCGCTTGGTGGCAGAGATCGATGTGCGAACCACGTCTGAAGACGACGGCTGGGCGTTCCAGGTCACCGTGTCCGAAGGCGGCTCCCAGACCGTCCACCAAGTTACACTGGCCAGCGAGGCCTACGAGCGGCTTGCAGGCGGGGCCTGCGGCCCGGATGAGCTGGTGCGAAGGTCGTTCGAGTACCTCCTAGAGCGCGAACCCAAGGAATCGATCCTTCGCGAGTTCGACATCATGGTGATCGCCCGCTACTTCCCCGAGTACGAGGACGAGATCGCCCGGCGGGTTCGCCCGTAGGGTGCCGGAAGACGGCTAATCGGGCAACGGTAGTGTAGAATATTCCCGCCATGGAGCCGAGCATCCAGTACGCCCAGACCGCTGATGGGGTGAGCATCGCCCGCCGGGATGACTGGCTGCGGCTGGACGACGCCGCGTTGCTGAAGGAGTGCCGACAAGAGCGCTACCGGGCGAGCGGCCCCGGGGGCCAGCGGCGGAACAAGGTGGAGACCGCCATCCGCCTGCACCACCGTCCCAGCGGCCTCGTGGCACAGGCGGAGGAGTCGCGCTCGGCGGAGGAGAACCGGGCCCGCGCCCTCAGGCGCCTCCGCGAGCGCATAGCGCTGAGGCTGAGGGCGCCGTTCGATCTGGAGGCGCCGCCGTTGCCGCCCGAGTTCCTGGCGCAGCGAGGCCCCAGGGGTGGCCTGTCCGTGAACCCGCGCAACCGGGTCTATCCTATCGTCGTCGCCACCGTGCTCGACGCCCTTGAATCGGCGGAAGGTAGCTACGCGAAGGCGGCCCGGACCCTTGGCCTCACCACGAGCCAGCTACTGCGGTTCCTGCGCTCCGACCCGCATGTGTGGCGCGAGGTGGGGCAGGCCCAGCGCCGGCGATAGAGGGGACCTGCCATCCTCAGGAGATACGGTATCCATACTTGTGCGCTATCTGGATTTAGCATATTAGTGAATTAATATTCACGAATCTTTTTTCCTTGCTATTGGCGGTTTGGACGGTTGACAGGCCAGAACGATGGTAAGATATACGTGACAAAACAAGTAACGGCCGAACCCCGGCAGAGGCGCCGGGGACGGGGGATCCGATCACTGGGGTGAATCTCGCCGAAGGCGAGTAGGCAATCTCCTTCTGCCGAACCCGTCAGCTAACCCCGTAGGCACAGAGGAGAGGCTGGTCCGGAAAATGGGGGGCCCGAGGCAAAGCCTCGGGCCCTTCTGTACTAACCGACGAACTTGCAGGGGCGCCTCTCCGGGAAAGGAGGCCCGCCATGTGGAAGCAGGGAAAGCGAAAATCAAAGAATGGCAAGAACGGCGCGGCCAGCCCGGCGAGCTATCTAGACCTGGGCGCGGACAACCTCGCCAAGCTCCGCGCAATGCACGAAGCGCAGGAGACGCTTCCCCGCACCGAGTCCGACCTTGAAGACCCTCCCGGGTACCGCTCCTACGCGCTTAACAACTACCGTGAGCTTCCGCAGGTGGCGCGGCTCTCCGACGAGGCGCAGTTCGCTATCGAGGTCGTAAGCCGGGTCCTGCCGTTCAAGACGAACAGCTACGTAGTAGACGAGCTCATCGACTGGGACGATGTGCCGAACGACCCGATATTCGTGCTGAACTTCCCTCAGCGGGACATGCTCCTCCCGCACCACTTCGAGGAGATGGCAGCGCTGGTACGTCGCGGCGCGGACAAGATCGAGATCGACGCGGCGGCCAACCGAATCCGCCTGGAGCTGAACCCGCATCCGGCGGGCCAGATGGACCATAACGTTCCCACCCTCGGCGAGACCAGGCTCACCGGCATGCAGCACAAGTATCAGGAGACCGTTCTCTTCTTCCCCAGCAACGGTCAGACCTGTCACGCTTACTGTACGTTCTGCTTCCGCTGGCCGCAGTTCGTGGGGATGGATGAGCTGAAGTTCGCTATGCGGGAGACGGAGCTGCTGGTCGATTACGTGCGGGCACACCCTGAGGTGTCCGACGTGCTGTTCACCGGCGGCGACCCGATGATCATGCGCACGCGCAACCTGGCGCGCTACATCGTGCCCCTGCTGCAGGCCTGTCTGCCGAACCTTCGCACGATCCGCATCGGCACCAAGGCCCTCGGCTACTGGCCGTATCGCTTCCTCACCGACGAAGACGCGGATGAGCTGCTGGACCTGTTCCGGCGGGTCACGGCGGCCGGGATCCACCTGGCGTTCATGGCCCACTTCAACCACCCACGGGAGCTAAGCACCGACGCCGTCAAACAGGCGATCGCGCGCATCCGGGAGACCGGCGCGGAGATCCGGACCCAATCGCCGCTGATGCGGAACATCAACGACAGCCCGGAGGCCTGGAGCGAGATGTGGCGCGAGCAGGTGCGGCTGGGTTGCGTTCCCTACTACATGTTCATAGCGCGGGACACCGGCGCGCAGCACTACTTTAGCGTGCCTCTGGCGCGCGCCTGGGAGATCTTCCGGGATGCCTACAACTCCGTTAGCGGCATAGCCCGAACCGTGCGCGGGCCCAGCATGTCCGCCGATCCCGGCAAGGTCGAGGTGTTGGGAGTGACCAGCATCGGCGGCAAGAAGGTGTTCGCCCTGCGCATGCTCCAGGGCCGCAACCCGGACTGGGCGATGCGCCCGTTCTTCGCGGAGTACGACCCGAAGGCCGTCTGGCTGAGTGACCTGAAGCCCGCCTTCGGCGAGAAGCGGTTCTTCTTCGAGGAGGAGCTGGAGAAGCGGTACCGCGAGGACGATGACCGGCGCCGCGTCAAGCCGCTGGTTCCCGTAATATAACGCGATA
Organism: Chloroflexota bacterium; assembly: GCA_022563285.1. Lineage (GTDB taxonomy): Bacteria > Chloroflexota > Dehalococcoidia > SM23-28-2 > RBG-16-64-32 > JADFNQ01. The sequence goes on from JADFNQ010000025.1 coordinate 5,569, forward strand.
CCGGCTGGGAGGCTGCACCCGGCCTTGCCATACCTATAAATGGTCGGGGCGGCCGGATTCGAACCGGCGACCTCTTGAACCCCATTCAAGTGCGCTACCGAACTGCGCTACGCCCCGACCGGACTCCATGCTAGCACAGCCGTTTTCAGGCTAGCAAGCGAACTGCCCGGTCGCGGGCAGGGGCCGGAGGCATCGGAGTCGCTTCTAGACGTACGCGTGAGAGATGATGACGATCAGCAGGCCGAGGAGGGCTATGCCGCTGAACTCGCCGGCGGTGCGCAGGCTGAGGCGGTCGCCGAGGTAGTTGTGCATGAGGCCCGTCATCAGGTAGAAGGCGAGCAGCAGGAAGACCGCGGCCAGCGCTCCCTCCAGGGGCAGGAAGTGCAAGGCAAGGGCGGCCTCCGCCAGCAGTACGCCGATGGCGAGGCTGTAGAGCAGGGTCCGCGGCGTCTCCAGCGCCTCCTCGCGCAGGATCTCGATGGCCATGAGGAGGCTGACGACACCGGCGGCGAAGATCACCGCCGCCAGGCTCAGGTCGAAGTCGTAGATAGTAGCGTAGAACAGGAAGGCGATCACATAGGTGGTGACGTTCAGGATTAGGCGGGCCCCGCCGTAGGCGCGGAGGCGCCGGTCAACGGAGTTGTACTCAGCCTGGAGGACGATGGCGAAGGGGATGGCGGAGCCAAGGCCTGCCAGGAGCGACCAGTAACCCTCGGCAACCTCCTCCAGGAACAGGCCGAGGCTGAGGGTGAACAGCACCGGCACGAACAGGAAAAGGGCGGTGTCATCCAGCCGCTTGAAGCGGGCGCGGGGGTGGGTGCGGACGACGGCGTCTGTGCCCAGGGCCACCAGGCCCGCGAGGAGGAGCAGCAGCCAGTTCTGGGTAGGCTCGATGGCGAGGAAGGCGGTGATGCCGGCGGCGAATATCACCGACATGGCGTGAATCCGGTCGAGCCGGGAGACGACGCTGTTCAGTGCTGCTGCGGGGCTAGACGTGATTTCGCTCACGGGCGGCTATCTTAAGAGGTTCGCACGTAATTTGTCAAATCAGAGAAAGGCCTCAAGGTTTCACCAGAACTATAACCAGCGTTCGATGCATCTATTACAGGAAGGTGACGTGTTACGGCTGGCTTTCCGCCATAACCGGCTCCGCTTCCGCCAGCGCCTCCAGGGCCTGCTGCAGACGGCTCCGCCAGCCTTCTCCCAGATCTACCCGGATCAGCGTCCGCCCCGGGTTCACCCCCTTGGGCGCCCGTGACTCCAGCGCCTCCTTTGGCACCAGGGAGCCCTCCTTGAGCCGCAGCACCGCCCGGCCTTCCTCCGTTAGTATCGCCTGCACGCCGGCCCGCGCCGCCAGGGCGCGCAGAAGGATGACGAACAGCAGGTTGCGCACCGGCGGCGGCGGTTCCCCGAAGCGGTCCACCAGCTCCCGGCCTATGGACTCCACCTCCTCGGGGTCAGTGGTGTCGCTCATCCGCTGGTAGAGGGCCAGGCGCTGGTTCAGGTCAGTGATGTAGGACTGAGGCAGGTGGGCGGAGAGCGGGAGCTCAATCGTGATGTCCGGGCCCTCTTGGGCTGGAGGCGGCGTCTCCCCCCGCATCATCGCCCGCAGCCGCTCAGTGGACTGCGCCAGCAGGCGGCAGTAGAGGTCGAACCCGACGGCCGCCATGTTGCCGCTCTGCTCCGGGCCCAGCAGGTTGCCGGCGCCGCGGATCTCCAGGTCGCGCAGCGCTATCTGGAAGCCCGCGCCCAGCTCCGTCGCCTCGAAGATCGTCTGCAGCCGTTTCTGGGCCTGCTCCGTGAGGCGGCGCCTTCGATCGTACAGCAGGTAGGCGTAGGCGCGGTGCGCACCCCGGCCTACACGGCCGCGCAGCTGGTAGAGCTGTCCCAGCCCCAGCTTGTCCGCCTGGTTGACGATGATCGTGTTGACGTTGGGGATGTCCAGCCCGGACTCGATGATGGTGGTGCAGACCAGCACGTCCAGCCGGCCCTGCACGAACTCCAGCATCGTCCGCTCCAGATCGTGCTCGTGCATCTGCCCGTGGGCGATGCTAACGTTGGCCTCCGGCACGATCTCCTGCACCTTGCGGGCGATCATCTCGATGTTGTGCACCCGGTTGTGCACGAAGTAGACCTGCCCACCGCGCTCCAGCTCCCGCAGGATCGTCTCCCGCACCAACCGGTCGTCGAACTCCGAGACGTAGGTCTTGATGGGCAGCCGCTCCTCCGGCGGCGTCTCCATCGTGGACATGTCGCGGATGCCGCCGAGCGCCATGTAGAGGGTGCGCGGTATCGGTGTGGCGGAGAGGGTGAGGACGTCGACGTCCCGGCGCATCTGCTTCAGGTGCTCCTTGTGGGCCACGCCGAACCGCTGCTCTTCGTCGATGATCACCAGCCCCAGGTTCTTGAACCGGACGTCTTTCTGGACTAGGCGGTGGGTGCCGATGACGATGTCTACCGTCCCCTTGGCCAGCCCTTCAATCACCTCCCGCTGCTCCGCCTCCGAGCGGAATCGGGACAGCATCTCCACCCTGGCGGGGAAGGCGCCCAGACGCTCCCGAAACGTCTGGTAGTGCTGCTGGGCGAGGACGGTGGTGGGCACCAGCAGCGCCGCCTGCCGTCCGTCCATCACCGTCTTGAAGGCGGCCCGGATCGCCACCTCCGTCTTCCCGTAGCCGACATCGCCGCAGACCAGCCTGTCCATGGGCCGCGGCCGCTCCATGTCCCGCTTCACCTCAGCGATGGCTGCCAACTGGTCCTCCGTCTCCACGTAGGGGAAGGATGCCTCCAGCTCCGCCTGCCAGGGCGTATCGCCGCTGAAGGCGTGGCCGGGCAGCACCTCCCGCGCTGAGTACAGCGCCAGCAGCTCCCGGGCCAGTGCCTGCACCGCCTGCCGTACCCGCCGCTTCGCCCGCTGCCAGTCGCCGCTGCCCAGCCGCGTGAGCCGAGGTTCATGGTCGGAGGGGCCTACGTAGCGGCTCACGCGGTCGACCTGGTCGGTGGGGACGAACAGCTTGTCGCCCTCCGCGTAGTGCAGCTCCAGGTATTCGCGCTCGTGCTCGTCCACCGCCATCCGCACCAGACCGGTGAATCGGGCGATCCCGTGGTCGATATGCACCACGTAGTCGCCCGGCGAGAGCTCGGCCAGGAACGCCTCGCGGCTGATCCCCCGGCGCGGCGCGCGGCGACGCTGCTTGGCGAAGCCGAACACCTCCGTGTCCGTGACCAGCGTCAGGTCCAGGCCGTCCTCGCTCAGCCGCCAGCCCGCCGCCAGCGACCCCTGTACCAGGGCCAGTCCGGCGATCGGCGACGGCTCATCCGTCACCCTCGCCGTCACGCCCTCCTCCTGGAACAGCTCCGCCAGCCGCTGCGCCTGCTGAGAGACGATGGTGATGGCGCTGCCCTGTCGCAGCGCGGAGACGCTGTCACTGACCAGGCGGCGGAGCTGGCCGCCGTAGGCCTCCGCCGGCGTGAAGGGTAGGCGGACGCTGCCGTCTTCCTCACCGCTGGCCCAGCGGGACAGCCGCAGGAGGTTCCGGCGCCCGTCCAGCGCGACGCGCAGCTCCCGCCAGGGCTGCTGCGGCAGCGGCAGGCCGCGCGGTATCTCGCCCCGTTCCTCCAGCTCGCGACGAACGGCCTCCGCCTCCCGCTCCACCTCATCCAGCGCCTCCGCCAGTTCGCTCTCCTCGTCGATGAGCACGGTGGCTTGCGGCGGCAGGTGGTCCAAGAGCGTCGCCCCGGCCAGGAACGGGACGTAAAAGTGGTCCGCGGCGAAGCCCGCTCCCTCCCGCAGCAAGGTGAACTCCTCCTCGAACCGCTCGCGGGCTTCCTTCGTGCAGCGCGAGGGGTCGAGCCGGGCGAGCATGTCTCCATCGGGTGGGAAAACGGCCTCCCGGGCCGGGCCAATCTCAACGCTCTCCTCCGGCTCCACCGATCGCTGGCTCGCGGGGTCGAACCGACGCAGGCTCTCGATCTCCCGTCCCACCAGCTCGATGCGGACCGGCGCCTCCGCCTGGGGCGGGAAGACGTCGATGATGCCGCCTCGCCGGCTGGCCTGTCCCGGCCGCTCTACCAGCGGCTCGATGCCGTACCCCAGCGCCGATAGCCGCGCCAGGAACTCCTCCGGGTTCAGGCGGTCGCCAACCCGTATGTCATGCCTGGATGCGGCGAGCTCCCGCGGTGAGAGCGTCCGCTGGGCCAGCGCCATCGCCGAGGCGACGACGACGCAGCGTTCGCCGCGCGCCAGGAGCGAGACCACCAGCAGGCGCTCTCGTACGGCCTCCGGGTCGGGGGCGAGGCGCTCGTAGGGGAGAGCGTCTCGCTCCGGGAAGGGCATCAGGGGGACGGCGGCGCCCAGCCAGGCGGAGAGCTCCTCGACCAGGGCCTCCGCGCGGTCCTCCCGCGGGACGATGGCCAGGAAAGGCCCGTCCGCGGCGCGAGCCAGGGCGGCCACCACCACCGCCTTCGCGGAGTCAGGCACGCCGACGGTGAGGCCGCGGGCAAGATCCTCCCGCGCCTCCCTCAGCCGGGCCAGGGAAGGGGCGCCCTCTATCCGCGATAGCAGTCCTGATAGGTCCATTGCAACACTTCTAGGGCCTCGACCTTCCGTCGGGGCCCTCGCGGTGTAATTGTAGCAGCTTGAGGTGCTAGCGGTTGTTGCCAGGGTCGTTCGCCCGCGCAAGAACCATTCGCTGCCCAGACGGGCCCGTCCGGGCGCGCAGGGTGACAGTTGGGACCACCGTCATACTGAGCCCTTCGCGCTCTGTCATTCTGGGCGCAGCGAAGAAGCTGCGCGGAGCTACCAGCCTTGACTGGTCGCTAGCGATTGTAGCGATTCATCGCCGACTCCAGCCCCTCGCCTAGGACGGCCTCCACCGCTTCCGTCCCCTGGATCACGGCCGCCTGCATAGCCTCCGCCTCCTCCGGCGTGGGATCGCTGAGCACGTAGTCCGCCACCATGTCCGGCTCCCAGCTCGGCTGGCCGTCCACCAGAGGCCGCCCGATGCCGATGCGCAGGCGGGGGAAGTCGCCGCTTCCCACGGCAGCGATGATGGAGCGAAGGCCTTTCTGGCCGCCGTGGCCGCCGCCGGGCCTGAGGCGCAGCTTCCCAGCGGGCAGGTCAAGGTCGTCGCACACCACCAGCATATTCCCGCGCTCTATCTTGAAGTTGCGCAGGAGGGCGGCCGCCGCACTGCCGCTCCGGTTGACGAATGTCCGCGGCTTGGCGAGGAGAACGGGGGTGCCGCCGATCGACCCTTCGCCGAACGCCGCCAGGCGTCTGGCCTTGAGAGGGACGCCGTGCAGACGGGCAAGGCGGTTGATGCACCAGTAGCCGACGTTGTGGCGGTTATGGGAATAGACGGGGCCTGGATTGCCCAGGCCCACTATCAGCCACTTGTCTGCCGCCATGCGGCCATTTTAGCCTATCGCTTTCGCTTGCGGCGG
>JADFNQ010000209.1 GCA_022563285.1 Chloroflexota bacterium
CAGGATCACGTCGCCGGGGCGCAGGAAGCTGAACCGCGTCCCCCCCCGCTCAAACGTGCGCTTCGTCTCCACGCCGAAGTAGTCGCGCATACGCTGGCACACCGCTGCCACGTCCGGAAGCCGTAACACTACGTGATCTATCCGCGTGACGGGGTTGTCGCCGGCTTCGACACCGGAGAGCTCCTGCGGCGGCTCCACAACCTCCAGCAACGCCCCGTCCATCGCCTCCGGGGCCAGGTAGCTCAGGCGGCCTGCGAACCCCTCGCGCGGCTCGGAGTCCTCTAGCGGCACGCCCTTCTCCCGCAGTTCCGCCACCAGCTTGTTCACATCGTCCGTGCGGAGGGCGACGTGGTGCAGCCCCTCCCCCCGCTCCGCGATATGCTCTGCGAACGGCGAGTCGTCAGCCGTGGGCTGGACCAGCTCCAGGTAGCTGCCGCCGACGGCCAGGAGGGCAACCTGCGCCCCCCGGGCCGGGGCATCGCCCTGCTTCACCACGGGCAGGCCCAGCGCCTCAGCGTAGAAGCGCAGCGCCGCCGCCATATCACGGACGGCTATCCCTACGTGGTGGACGTCCGTAATCATGCGGGATGCATTGTAGCACCAGTCAAAAAGGAAACGGCCCGCCTTAGGCGGGCCGCCTGGATGTTCCGTCTAGCCTAGGCCCAGCGGGCACGCTCCAGCCGCACAAGCCCCGCAGGCAGGCGCTCTAGCTCCTCCGCCACCATCTTTCTGGTGCTCTCGTCGCTGACCGAGACGGCCCAGCGGGCGAACACCGCCACGACCTGCGGGTCGAACTGGGTCCCGGCGTGGCTGATGATCTCGCGCACGGCGTCATCGTGGTTCAGGGGCTGGCGGTAGGGACGTACCGATACCATAGCGTCATAGGCGTCAACGACCGAGAAGATGCGCGCCTCCAGGGGGATCTCGCCGCCCCGTAGGCAGCGCGGATATCCCATGCCGTCGTATCGCTCGTGATGGCTGTAGACGATCTCCGCCGCGTCCTGCAGATGCTCCACCCGGGACAGGATCGAATAGCTGAAGTAAGGGTGTTGCTGCATCTCTCCCCACTCGTCTCCGTCCAGCGGACCCGGCTTGGTCAGGATCTCCTCGCTCACGTGGACCTTGCCGATGTCATGCAGGAAGGCAGCCCACTCCAGGTGATGGATGCGGTCCTCCGCCAGACCCAGCCCCCGTCCCAACTCCAGCGATAGATGAACGACCCGGTCAGAGTGGCCGCCGGTCACCTGATCGCGCAGGTCCATCGCCGTGGTGAATACCTGACGCAGGGAGTGGTAGCTGCGCTCCACCGCTTCCACCTTTAGGACGGTCTCCTCGTAGCGGGCGCCGGCATTAAGGGCGCGGGACGCCGAGACGAAGGCGAGTAGCCCCATGGAGCCCAGAAGTACAAAGGTGGCCATATAGTTGAACGCGGTGGGCTCCTGGCCCATCAGGAGCACGGCCATGGAGGCGACGGTTGTCACAACCCCGATCACCCAGATCCACCTGCTCACCTTCGGCGGCACCGCGCCGCCTCTATTCACACGCCAGGCGGTCATCTGCGACCGGCGCTCGAAGCGCTCGTAGCTGTCTATGTGGCTGTAGCCGTTACCGGACATGCGCCTCCCTTCACCAGGAAGATAGAGATTCACAATCAGAGACTACATCACCCACCCCGGCGTTACGGATGCTCGCCCGCCTTAGGTTAACGGTAGGTGAACGGCCCAATCGCATCGACGCGGCCCACGTCGGTTGACAGCGGACGCTAAATCTGTTTTCTTGGCCCCAAGCCCGCCCGCTTCAGTAAGAGAGGTGCCCCATGCGCGAACAGCCGTCCCAGGAACAGCTCCTGGACTACTTCGCCAGCCACATCTCGCCCCAGAAGGTCAATATCTACCGCATGTGGGGCGTGGACTTTATCCCCGGCCGCCGCGAGGGCATCCGCGTCTGGGACTACGACGGCAAGCGATCCTGGATCGACTGCCGCTGCGCCGGCGGCGTGTTCAACCTGGGCCACCGGCCGCCGCGTATCATCGCCGCCCTGAAGGAGGCCCTGGACGAGATCGACATGAGCGATCACATGCTGGCCAGCGGCTACCGCGGCCTCCTGGGCAAGCGGCTGGCGGAGCTCACCCCCGGGGACCTCCAGTACACCACCTTCGGCTCCTCCGGTGGCGAGGCGATAGACTTCGCCATCAAGCTGGCCCGTGGCTACACCGGCAGGCCGGGCGTCATCTCCGCCCAGAAGGGGTACCACGGCCATACCGGCCTGGCCCTGGCCGCCACCGATCAGTACGGCTCCAAGTTCGGGCCGATGGCCCCCGGCTTCCGCAGCATCCCCTTCGGCGACATCGAGGCGCTGGAGGCGGCCGTCACCGACGACGTAGCGGCCGTCATCCTGGAGACGATCCCCGCCACCGCCGGCTTCCCCATGCCGCCCGACGACTGGTACCCGCGCGTGCGCCGGCTGTGCGACGAGCGGGGTGTCGTCCTCATCCTGGACGAGGTGCAGGCCGGCCTGGGCCGCACCGGACGCCTCTGGGCCTACGAGGAGTGGGACATCTGCCCGGACATCATGGTCTGCGGCAAGGGGATGAGCGCCGCCATCTATCCGCTCTCTACCGCCACCTACCGCCGGCACCTCCAGTCCTTCTTCGACGATAACGCCTTCGTGCACCTCTCCTCCACCGGCGGCTCGGAGCTGGGCTGCGTCACCGCCCTGGCGATGCTGGACCAGATCACGGAGCCCGGCTTCTCGGAGCACGTCCAGGTGATGGGCCAGCGCTTCGAGGACGGCTTCGCTGCCCTGAGGGAGAAGCACCCCGCCGTGCTCAAGGGGCTCAACCGCCGCGGCCTGATGCTAGGCGT
>JADFNQ010000026.1 GCA_022563285.1 Chloroflexota bacterium
GGTCTGGCCGGTAACGCGGTTAGCGATCTCATCCAGGCGTTTGCCGGCTGCGATTTTGGCGGCGACGCGGGCGATGGGGTAGCCGGTGGCCTTGGAGGCGAGAGCGGAGCTGCGGGAGACGCGGGGGTTGACCTCGATGACGTAGTAGGGGGGCCGCCCGTCGGGGCTGAGAGTCCAGTCCGCGATCTCGCGTCGGGGGGCCAGGGCGAACTGGATGTTGCAGCCGCCTTCGATGCCCAGGGAGCGGATGATCTTCAGGGAGGCCGAGCGGAGCATCTGGTACTCCTTATCGCTCAGCGTCTGGCTGGGGGCGACGACTATGCTATCGCCGGTGTGGACGCCCATGGGGTCCAGGTTCTCCATGTTGCAGACGGTGATACAGTTATCGGCGGCGTCCCGCATCACCTCGTACTCGATCTCCTTCCAGCCCAGGAGGCAGCGCTCCAGGAGCACCTGTCCGATGGGGGAGGCGGCGAGGCCGGCGCGCACGATGAGCTCCAGGTCAGCCGACTTGTGGGCGATGCCGCCGCCGGTTCCGCCCAGCGTGTAGGCGGGCCGCACCACCAGGGGCAGGCCGAGCTTCTTCGCTATGTCTTTCACCTCGGCGATGGAGGTGACGGCGGCGCTCTCGGGCAGGGGCTCGCCGATGTTGGCGAGGAGGCGGCGGAACAGCTCGCGGTCCTCGGCCTGGCGGATCGTGTCGATGGGGGTGCCGAGGACGCGCACGCCGTACTGGTCGAGGACGCCGGAGTCGGCGAGGGAGACGGCGAGGTTGAGGCCGGTCTGCCCGCCCAGCGTCGGTAGGAGGCCGTCCGGCCGCTCACGCTCGATGATGCGGGCGATGACGGGGACGGTGAGGGGCTCGATGTAGACGGTATCGGCGATGCCCTCGTCGGTCATGATCGTGGCGGGGTTGGAGTTGATGAGGACGGTGTGGACGCCCTCCTCGCGGAGGGCGCGGCAGGCCTGGGAGCCGGAGTAGTCGAACTCCGCGGCCTGGCCGATGACGATAGGCCCGGAGCCGATGATGAGGACCTTGGCGGGGTTAGCGGTCATGCGTTTGACCCGCCAAGCTGCGGTGGGCTAGGATGCGCACGTGAAGCCGGAGACGCAAGAGTGGGTTGAAATAGCCGAGGGCGATCTGCGAGCCGCCCGAGTAGTGCTGGACGAGGGCCTATTCCAGCAGACCGTGTTTTACTGCCAGCAATCGATCGAGAAGTTGTTGAAGGCGATCTGGACTGAGAGACACGGCTCGGGGACTCACCCCCGGACTCACAACTTAGTGAAGCTTGCCACTGGGCTCGGCCTAGACGTGCCTGCACATTGGCGCGATGTTTTAGTGGATTTGACAGACCAGATATTTCCGAGCCGCTACCCCGAGGCGGGCTGGCGGTACAATCGAGAGATCGCGAAGGAATACTATAATATGAGCCAGGAGCTTTTCCGATGGTTACGACAGCAACTGACCTAAGTAGAATCATCTCTAAGTTCGTCGCTCTCCTAAGCAAGTCCGTGCGAGTCGAAGTGGTCATCCTGTATGGCTCGTACGTCAACGGCTCTCCCGACGAGTGGAGCGACATCGACATCGCCGTCATATCGCCGGACTTCGAGGGAGTGCCCATGTGGGAGCGACAGCGCATCATATCCCGCGCTACGGTTGACCGCGATGCGAGCCTAGCCCCCATCGGCTATCCTTCCAGCGAGTACCGCAACCCCGGCCGTCACTCCTTCCTGCGGGAGATCATCCGCACCGGCCGCGTGGTGTACGAAGCGCCCGCCGAGTAGCGCCTTCACCCCCCGTCCCTCCCGCGGCGGATGTCCAGCCAGAGGAAGGCGAGGGCGCTGGCGCCAGCCACGATGAGGGGTACGGCGCCGCCGGCGTCTTCGGCTAAGGTGGCGAGGCCGGTGAGCAGCGCCGCGCCACCCAGCAGGGCCAGCCCCCAGCGCCGAACGGCCTTCCAGCGCGCACCGGAGGGCCGTGCCATTACCAGGGCCAGGGTGCCCAGGGCGAACACGCCGAGGAGGGCCGGGAAGCCGATGAGGATCACGGCCAGCGCCACCGCGCCGCGGTCGTTGCCGCTGAGGGCGATGGCGCCGATGAAGATCGCGGCGGCGAGCAGCAGCAGGACTGCGAGGCCTGCCCACAGCCAGACCCAAGTCGGCCGCAGCCCGCTCGTCCTGGGCTTGTCGAAAGACCTCACAGCGGCAGCTCGTACTGCATGCCGTCGCCCACGACCTGGGCCAGCGCGCCGATCTCGCTGAAGAAGGAGAGCGCCGCCTCGTTGCCGGAGGGCAGCGTGCCCCGCACCTTCGCGTAGCCGGCCGAGCGGGCTAACTGCAGCGCCATCATCGCTAGCTGTCGGCCGATCCCCCGGCGGCGGTACGGCTCCAGCACCCACACGCCCAGCACTGCGCACCCCTCCTCCCGCGGGTCCGGCTCCAGGGCAGCGAACCCCACCGCCTGACGCCCCTCGCGGCAAATGAACATCGGCGCCCGTTTACGGTCGCGCGACAGCCGCCGGCCCACCTCCACCATCGTCAGCGCCTCCGGGAGGCCGCTGGCCGACCCCATCTCCGACAGGATGCGCCGGCCCATTGCGGTAACGATCACGGCATCGCGTGGGGTCGCCCTGCGGTAGGTCCGCTTCGTCATCCCCTGGACTCCCCTCGCACCATCTCCAGAAAGCGGTCGAAGACGTAGACGTTGTCCAGCGGGCCGGGGGAGGCCTCGGAGTGGTACTGGATGGAGAGCAGCGGCTCGGAGGGGTGCCACAGCCCCTCCACGGTGCCGTCGTTTAGATGCGTCTGCGACACCTCGACGCCGCCGCTGAGGCCGTCGGGGTCCAGGGCGTAGCCGTGGTTCTGGGCGGTGATGTGCACGCGACCGCTGAGCAGGTCCTTCACCGGGTGGTTGGCGCCGCGGTGTCCGTACTTCAGCTTGTACGTCTTCGCCCCGAAGGCGCGGCCCAGTAGCTGGTGGCCGAGGCAGATGCCGAGCACGGGCAGCTTGCCGACGAGCGACTTGACGGTGGCGACGGCGTAGTCCAGCAGCGCCGGGTCGCCCGGCCCCGGTGAGAAGACGATGCCGTCCGGCGCCAGGGCGAGCACATCCTCGGCGGAGGTGGAGCAGGGGACGGCGGTGACGCGGCAGCCGCGCCCGCTGAGGAGGCGTAGGATGTTGTACTTAAGCCCTGTGTCCATCACCACCACGTGCCACTTGCGATTCCCTTCGCCGGCCTGCCCGTCCAGGGGCCAATCGTAGGGCTCAGCGGCGGTGACCTCGCGGACGTAGTCCGTCTCGCCGTAGGGGGGCAGCGAACGAAGGCGGGCGAGCGCCTCGTCCGCCGTCTCATCGATGGTGATGGCGCCCATCATCACGCCAGCGCGGCGGAGGCGGCGGGTGAGGGCGCGGGTATCGACGCCGGAGATGCCGACGATCTCCTGCGAGGCGAGGTACTGGTTTAGGGTCATGTCGGAGCGCCAGTGGGAGGGGAGGTCGCAGGCCTCACGGACGACGAGGCCGCGCACCTGGATGCGCTTGGACTCCACGTCCTCGGCGTTGATGCCGTAGTTGCCAGCGAGGGGGTAGGTGAGGACGAGCACTTGGCCGGCGTAGGAGGGGTCGGTGAGCATCTCCTGGTAGCCGGTCATGGCGGTGGAGAAGACGACCTCCCCGTGGGTACGTCCGGCGGCCCCGAGGGGCTTTCCGGCGAAGGAGGCGCCGTCTTCGAGGACGAGGAGGGCGTTAGCGGTCATATCTCTTTCCTAGCACCCAAAGTGCCTTGTCGAGATCGTGGCAATTCATTCCTGTATGCTTTTTAAGTTCCCGCAGCACTTTAATGTAGCGTGCATATTGCTCTGGCCTAAAAAGCGTGCCACTCTTCTGACCTATGACATCTCTATCCTGAGTGATGTTGCGAAGTGCGTCCCAAGCCCACCTATCTATAATCCCAAACTCTTGAGGATTCCAGGCTGTAAGGATGGCTGAGCTAACTGCGATTGCTACACCTTTAAGCTTAGACAATTCCTCTACCGCTGCACTTGTGTTCCTTTGAGCTTCTTGGAAGGCTCCCTGGGTAGCTTGCCTAACTAAGTCGTCGCTGTTAAGCTCTGCATTTCTTCGTTGTCGCCCAGCTGTCTTCCAGTCTACTAACCATACAAGCTGTTCCTTGGATAACCAGCTCTGCTTCCTGAAACTATCGAAGAAAGGAAAGGGGAGTTCACCCCGGCGATAGTTGAAACGTCCAAGAGCAAACTCAAGCTTCTCTTTTGGATATCGATGCAGCAAACGCTTCGCAATTTCATCTGCGTCTAGCACTAACCGCCTCCTGGGAGAATGACACCCGCCCACCGTACACCGTGGCCATCACGCGGCCGCGAAGCTTACGCCCCGCCAGCGGCGTGTTGCGCCCCTTGCTGGCGAACCGCTCCGGCTCCACCGTCCACTCCGCCTTGGGGTCGATGAGGGTCACGTCGCCCGGCGCGCCCACCGACAGCGTTCCTAATGCCTCGACGCGGCGGTCGAGGCCGAGGGCGCGCACGGGGCCGACGGTCAGCTTCTCGATGAGCGCGGGAAGCTCCATGCGACCGTCGTGGACGAGCGACAGGCACAGCGCCAGCGCCGTCTCCAGGCCGCTGATGCCGAACGCCGCCTGGTCGAACTCGCACAGCTTGTCCTCAACGGCGTGGGGGGCGTGGTCGGTGGCGATGCAGTCGATGGCGCCGTCCAGGAGGCCGGCCAGGCAGGCGGCGGCGTCTTCGGGGGTTCTCAGAGGCGGGTTCACCTTGGCGTCGGTGTCGTAGGCGAGGCCGCCGGGGGTCTCCCCTGTACCCAGGAGGACGGCCTCGTGGCTGAGGCAGAGGTGGTGGGGCGTCACCTCCGCCGTCACGGGCAGGCCGCCGGCCCTGGCGCGACGGACCAGCTCCACGCTGCCCGCCGTACTCAGGTGGGCGAGGTGCAGGCGGGCGCCTGTGAGTTCGGCGAGGGCGATGTCCCGCGCCACCATCGCCTCCTCGGCGGCGGCAGGCACCCCGGGCAGTCCGAGGCGGGTGGCGACCCAGCCCTCGTGCATTACGCCGCCGGAGAGCGAGGGGTCCTCGCAGTGGTCGATGACGGGCAGGCTGCGCCCGTCGGGGCCGGACATGGAGGCGTATTCCAGGGCCCGCCGCATCAGATGCGCGTCAGCCACCGGCGAGCCGTCGTCGCTGAAGGCGACGGCCCCGGCCGCGGCCAGCTCCGCCAGCTCCGCCAGCTCCTTGCCCTGCCGTCCCTTGGTGACGCAGCCGATAGGGAGGACACGCACCGCGCCCTCCGCCTGGGCCGTGCTCAGAACGAACTCAATGGCGGCGGCGGTATCGGCGGCGGGCTCCGTGTTGGGCATGGCACAAACGGTGGTGAAGCCGCCGCGGGCGGCGGCCACGGTGCCGGTGGCGATCGTCTCCTTGTGCTCGAAGCCGGGTTCGCGCAGGTGGGTATGGATATCGACGAAGCCGGGGCAGACGACGAGCCCCGAAGCGTCGATGGTCTGCGTGGCGTCCTTGCCCGCGTCCGGTCCCACGGCGGCGATGCGCCCTTCGGCGATGAGCACGTCGACGACGGCGTCCAGGCCGTTCGCCGGGTCGATGACGCGGCCGCCGCGGAGGGCAAGGGAACCGGTCACGGCTTCCCCCTCGCCAGCAGGTACAGGATGGCCATGCGCACGGCGACGCCGTTGGTGACCTGCTCCTCGATGGCGGACTGGAGGCTGCGGGCGACGGCGGGGGAGATCTCCACGCCCCCGTTCATCGGGCCGGGGTGCATCACCAGCGCGCCGGGGCGGGCGCGGGCCAGCCGCTCCTCGTTCAGCTGGTACAGCCGCGCGTACTCCCGCAGGGAGGGGAGGAGGCCGGAGGTCATCCGCTCCAGCTGGAGGCGCAGCGCCATCAGCACGTCGGCGCCCTCCACGGCGCGATCGAGGTCGGTCTCGACATCCACCCGCGGCAGGGCGAGCGGCTCCTCCAGGGGCGAGCCGTTGGGCCGCATCCCGTAGGGGAGGAGGGTGGGGGGCGCGCACACCACCACCTCCGCGCCCAGCGTGGTCAGCCCCCAGATGTTGGAGCGGGCCACGCGGCTATGAGCGATATCGCCGACGATGACGACCCGCCTGCCGCGCAGGTCGCCCAGGTGGGACCGCATGGTGTAGATGTCCAGCAGCCCCTGGGTGGGGTGAGCGTGCCAGCCGTCGCCGCCGTTGACCACGTTCATCTCCACATGGCGGGCCACCAGATAGGGCGCGCCGGAGGAGCCGTGACGCATCACCAGCATCTGCGCGCCCACCGCCTGCAGGGTGCGCACCGTATCGTACAGCGACTCACCCTTCTGGACGCTGGAGCCGCTGGCGCCGATGTTGATCACATCGGCGCCCAGGGCCTTGGCCGCCAGCTCGAAGGAGACACGGGTGCGGGTGCTCGCCTCGTAGAACAGGGTAACGACGGTCTTGCCGCGGAGGGCGGGCACGCGCGGCACCTCGCGACCCAGCACCTCCATCATGGCGTCCGTGGTCTCCATGACGGCCTCGATCTCGGAAGGAGTGAAGTCGTCCAGATCGAGGACGTGGTGGCGGTTCCAGACCGGCTGCTTATCGAGGGCAGCGATGGCGCCGCCGGCTCGGGGCTGTTCTTCGGTCATCGTTCTCCCTCCCCAGGCCCTTCGTTCAGGACAGGCCCTTCGACTTCGCTCAGGACGGGCATGACAACCACTTCGTCGCGGCCATCGGCCTCCTCCAGCAGGACCTGCACGTCCTCATTGAGGGCGGTGGGGATGTTCTTCCCCACGTAGTCGGCGCGAATGGGAAGCTCGCGGTGGCCGCGATCCACCAGCACGGCGAGCTGGATGCTGGCCGGGCGCCCGAAGTCGATGAGGGCGTCCAGGGCGGCGCGGATGCTGCGGCCGGTGTAGAGCACATCGTCAACGAGGACGACGCGCTTGCCATGGATGTCGGTGGGGATCTCGGTGGGCCTGATCTGAGGCCGCAGCTCCATGGCGGGGATGTCGTCGCGATAGAGGCCGATGTCCAGGGCGCCCACCGGCACCGCCTGGCGTTCGAACTCCTGGATCGTCGCGGCCAATCGCGCCGCCAGGGGCACGCCGCGGGTGCGCATGCCCACCAGCACCACCCCGTCCAGGCCGCGGTTGCGCTCCACGATCTCGTGGGCGATGCGGCCAACGGCGCGACGGATGTCTTCAGCGGTGAGGACTGTGCGGCCGGTCACCCCGCTCCTCCCCGCCTCCCCGTTCCTACGCGGCTAAAAATAGCCCTCCCGCCGTAGCGACGAGAGGGCCAGTTCGCTCCGTATGTTGCGGTTTTCCCTAGATCATGCGCGTAGACCAGGGCTGTCTCTCCTTATCGGCCTCACGGGACCGACTTAAAGGTTCGACCCTTCGGCTTCGCTCAGGGCAGGCAGAAACCGAAGTTAGCTGTCTCCCGTATGCTAGCATGAGGCGCGGTCTGCCCGCAAGGCGAGGGCCGTGCTAAGATAAACACACCCGCAGGTTTGTAAATCTAAAGGAGGCGCCATGGCTGATTTCCTGAAGGTCGCCAGCGTGGGAGATGTCCCCGCCGGCGAGATGCTGATCGTGCAGGTGGACGGCGATGACGTCGTGCTGGCGAACGTCGACGGGGAGATATACGCCTTCGGCGGGGAGTGCACGCACCGAAGCGGCCCGTTAGGCGAGGGCATCCTGGAAGGCGACACGGTCGAGTGCCCTTTCCACCAGGGCCGGTTCAACGTGAAGACCGGTGAGGTCGTCGACGCTCCTCCGACCGAGCCCGTCCCTAGCTTCCAGGTACAGGTGGAAGGGGACGATATCAAGATCGCGAAGGGATAGTCCAGCTTCGGGCCGGACATAAGAGCGCCCCGCCAGAAGCGGGGCGCTTCGCTTTCCCTACCGGGTGGAGGGCTAGGAGTCCGGCCCGCCGATCCAGCGGAAGTAGGTGTCCAGGTCAGGCAGGAAGTCGCCGGCCTGGAACAGGAACACGAGGCCCACGATGAGGCTGAACACGGCCGCCAGGACCCCGGCGAAGACGTATATCCACTGTCGTCGGCGCGATGAGACGAAGCCGACCGCCGTGGCGAAGGTGACGAAGGAGTTGGAGATCAACAGGCCCACCACGAACGCCATCAGGGCGCCGATGCCCATCAGCGTGGAGCCCGCGCCCACGGCGGTGGCGATCACCAGCACCTGGGTTCCCGTCTCTGCGCCGATGCCGTGGATTACACCCACGCTGTAAGCCGTCCGGACGCCGTACTGATCCGTGCCCTGAGCATCATGCTCATGTGGGTGCTCACCGCTGACACGGGCGCGGAGCCAGTTGAAGCCGTTGCGGACGCCAGCGAATATGAGCATCCAGCGGCTGCGGATGCGGAACTCCCCACCACCTCGGAAGAAGCGATACAGGGAGTAGAAGAGGTACAGGGCCAGTAAGAGCAACGTAACGCCCACCACCCGCTCCATGATGGGATCGGTCCAGTCAGGCAGGAAACCGGAGGCCAAGATGGCCAGCAGGCCGAGGATGGTGACGATGGTACCGTGTCCCAGAGCGTACATCGTTCCCAGGAAGATGGCGCGCCGCTGCTCAGTGAGAATAGCCGGCAGGGCCCATACCTGCGTACTGCCACCGGCAACAGGTGGCAGCCTCCCACCATCGGCCGAGAGCGAATGGTGGCTCTCATCGGTGAGCATCACCCCCGGCTCACGGACGAGCCACCGCTCGTCCGGATCCTGGGCCGCCGCGGTGGTGCTGGTGATGTCCGTGATAGCGGCGATGTGGTCCCAGTCGATCCCGTGGCGGATACCGAGGGCGAGGGCGGCGGCCAGCACCCCGACCGAGCCGCCGATACCGAGGGTAAGCATGACGGGGCTTAGCGGAACGGTAAGGTCCAGAACGCTCATCCCTTCTGCCCCTTATCGGCGCACGTCCGGCACACGCCGAAGATGGCGAAATGCTCCATGTCCGCCCGGAACCCGTGCTTCTCCAGCAAACGGGCGCGTAGCGGATCGATCATCTCATCGTCCAGGGGTGAGGTCGCCCCGCAGCGGCGGCACACCAGGTGATGGTGCCGCGCCTCCTGGGCGAGCTCGTACTCCACTCGCCCTCCGCCGAGATCCGTCTCGTTCACCAGGTGGAGCTTCTTGAGGAGCTGGAGGGTACGGTAGACGGTGGAGATATCCACGAAGGGGTACTGCTCAGTGACCCGGGTGTGCACGTCTTCGGCGGTCACGTGGCCCTTGGAGTCATGGATGATGGCGATGATAAGCATGCGCTGCGGGGTAAGGCGGTAGCCCACCTCGCGCAGGGACTCCATGATGACTCCGTGTCCGCTCATAATCGCAACAGGTAGTTATTGCAAGTCGTTGCAATTGCATCTTATGGTCAATTGCAACCGGTTGTCAATAGGTTAGACGCTGGGCGCTACCCGGTGTTACGGACGTGAAGGGCACGTTCGGGTTAAGGGTTGAGGCGCAGCTATCCGCCGGACAGGGGCGGGATCAGGATCACGCGGTCGCCCTCGTGCAGGGGGTCATCGAAGTCCGCGTTGCGGCCGTTGAGCACGATGACGCCGGCCATCTCCTCAGGCACGTTGAGTTCGCGGATGAGCGTCTGTACCGTGGCGCCATCGGGGAGCGTGCACTCGAACACGGCTTGGCCGTTGGGGGCGTACTGCTCAAGGTAAGCCTGAAGCTCAACAGTTACCTTCATCGCGACCCGACTACTCTTTGCGCTTTCATAGGCGAGCATCCCATAGTTTATACGCTCGACCAGGACATCGGCCAGACCAGAGCCAATTTAGGCGCTGACGCGTTTGACAGCCTATTGGCCAGAGGCGCAGCCAGGGCGTTAGGCGAAACCGTCACTTACGCGACGGGGTAGAAAGCAGTCCAGTCGCGGCATTCCAGCGTGTCAGCACGGGGCGGGGATCATGCCGTCTGTAACAGGACATCCAACCAGCGCATCTAATCAGGTGAGGAGAATCATGCCGTTCCGACTAGGGAAATCAGAGCAACAGCCGAAGGACGAAGAGGCAGCCGTTGAGGAGAACCTCGAGGGCAGTGAGGTGACACCCACCGGCAACTCCGATAACAGCGTCCACGACGGCGACTCCGCCGCAACGGCCACCGCGCCCGCGGCCGAGGATAAACCTCAGGGTGGCAGGCAGCGCATACCGACGTTCCGGCGCGCCTTCCTCGATGAGGCCGTACCCGACGAACGCGCGGCGACCACGACGCCACCCCCAGAGGGGGACGCTTTCTTCGTCGCCGTGACCGAGGACGGCATGGCGGAGGTCCATCGCTTCGATGATCCAGCCGAGGCCCAGGCCTTCATCGAGCAACTGCTGCAGAAGGACGTACCGGAGGAGGAAGTGGCCGCCTTCAGCGGTCGCAGACTGTCGCTGATGGTCAGCCACCGACCCGTCGTCAAGCTGTCCATCGACCAAGAAGAGTAACCCCTCCACATCCAAGCACGCCGCGCCGTGCTATACTCCCTTAGACACGCTCCACGAGGTGCGGCATGCCCGGAGCCCCACAGATCGAGGAGCTCGCCGAGTTCAACCGCGTCCTCACAGGCTTCCCCTCGCGAGTGCATCAAGGAGTCGCCGCCGGAGGCTGATCGTGCCCCAGGCCTACGACATCGAGGCTATCCGCCAGAAGTACATCGGGACGGAGATAGCGACGGCCCGGGGCCGTTACCCGGTGGAGTACGACGCGATCAGGCGTCACTGCCACATGGTGGACGACAACAACCCGCTCTTCCTGGACCCGGACTACGCGAACTCCACAGAGCACGGCGCCGTGCTCTGCCCGCCGTCCGGCTGGCTGGCCCTGTACTTCGCCAGCCTGGGTCC
>JADFNQ010000210.1 GCA_022563285.1 Chloroflexota bacterium
CAGCCCTACTTGGGCCGGGCCGTATCAGCTTCGCTCTCGGGCCCGCTTCTGCCCGTGACCTCGGCAGGGCTGGGGTTGCCCAGCGAGGGGAGCGGTCCTACTTCGGGGAGGCCGAATCGACCTCCGATAGGAACCCGGACAGGAGCTGCGAGATGCGCCCCGGCTGCTCGATCGGCGTCATGTGGCCGGCGCCCGCTACCGTCTCCAGTCGGGCGCCGCTGATCCCGTCAGCCAGGTGCTGCGCCTTGTCCGGCGTGGTGGAGATGTCCTCGCTGCCCACGATCACGAGCGCAGGCTGCTTTATCTGCGGCATCCTCTCCAGCACGTTCGTCCGGCGCGTCACCGCCTTCGTCGCCTGCTCGATCCCGTCGATGTTGGAGTCGATGAACTGCTGCTTGAATGCCGCCACCGACTCTGGATTCGACTGCATGAAGCCGGGGCTGAAGAAGAACGGCACCACCGCGTCCACAACCGACTCCGGCCCCCTGGCCCGCGCCGCCGCCGCCAGCGCCTCGTACTGGGGACGCCGCTCCGCCACCTCCTCCTCCGCCGAGGTGTACAGCAGCGCCAGGGAGCGCACGTCCTCCGGGTGGGCGAGCGCCAGCCGGATCCCTACCATGCCGCCCATTGACAGCCCCACCAGATGGGCCGGCGAGGCGCCCCACTGGCCCAGCAGCCCGTGCAGGTTCTCCGCCTCATCCTCCAGGCTGTACTCGCCCCGGCCCGACGAAGAGCCGCCGTGGCCCAGGAAGTCGTAGGCGATGCAGCGGTAGCGGGAGGAGAGCGTCTCCACCTGGTGGTCCCACATGTGCCTGTCGAAGAGCAGACCGTGGGCGAACACGACAGCAAGGCCGGAGCCCACCTCTTCGTAGAAGTACTCGCTGCCGTTAACGCTGGCCTTGGGCATGGACTCGCCTCCTGGTTGCGCTGGGCGGAATGTGGCCTCATTATACGGACAGCAGCCCTGCCGTCGAACCGTCATGCGTTTGCCTCCGCTGCCCCGCTGGCTGGCCGGGAACCGCCGTCGGCAGACGATCGCCGCCGGCGCAGGGGTGTCCCTAGTCCTCGTCATCGCTGTAGTCAGCCTGCTCGCGGCGGGCGCCTTCTCCGACGACGGCTCCCCCGCGCCGGGCTTGACCGCTACCCGCACGCCGGCGCCCACGCCGACTGCGGCCTCCACGCCCACGCCACCCCCAACCGAACCCACGCTCCTTAACGGCCGCCTCGTCTATCCCGAACAGCTGCCGGAGATACAGGCCCGCCTGCCCCTGGCAATCATGTTCGATAACATCGTCGAAGCGCGGCCGCAGGTGGGACTGGACAAGGCGGACCTGGTGTTCGAGGCCGTGGCCGAGGGCGGCATCACCCGCTTCCTCGCGGTGTTCTGGAGCGATAAGCCAGGCCGGGTCCTGGCCGTGCGCTCCTCTCGCACCTACTACCTGGACTGGGCAGCCGGACTGGACGCGATCTACGTCCACTGGGGCTCGGCCCGGTCAAGCAACCCCGCCGCCGACGTACCCTCGGCTCTCTCCAGCCTGGGTCTGCGCGACTTCGACGGCATCCGCATGGCCCAGCCCTACTTCGGCCGAGACCCGGACCGCGCCGCGCCCCACGACGGCATCGCCGATACCGACGCCATGTGGGAGCTGGCCGCCACCAACGGCTGGGACGGCCCCCCGGCCATCGAGGCATGGCAGTTCAAGGATGACGAGCCGCAGCGCGCCGGCGCCGAAGACGCCCGTGTGAGTACGACCATCGACCTCGGCTTCGGCCGCAGCCTCTCTTCGAGCTACACCGTCCGCTGGGAGTATGACCAGAAGACGAACGGCTACCTGCGCCGCCAGGGCGGCGAGCCGCACAGGGACGGCGGCTCCGGCGAGCGGATCCAGGCCCGGAACGTGGCCGTGATGGTGACCTCCGTCCGCTCTGCCGACGATGGTACCGGGCACCTGCTGTACGACACGATCGGCTTCGGCGAGGCGGTCGTCTTCCAGGACGGCCTGGCGATCCCCGGCACCTGGTCCAAGCCCGACCCTCACTCGCGCATCCGCTTCTTCGATGAGGGGGGCCGCGAGATCGCCTTCAACCGCGGGCAGACCTGGATCGAGGTGCTCTCGTTCGCTGAGCCGCTGCTCTACTAGGGAGGCTCGCCGGGGCGTGGCCGACTCTGAACGGGGTTCAGGGGCGGGCCGGACGGTACGAACAACCTGGGGGTGGGGTGGTGTCACTAGACCAGAAACCCAGCGCCGTTCGTGACGCATTTCACCACTAAATCTTGGGGTCTAGGGGTTGACAACCCCAACATCTAGTGCTATTGTGCTCAGTGCGCCCCCCTACGGAGGGGGCGCATGGGTTCCTAAAAGCGTATATGAGTTCTGTAAAGCAAGCGCCGTCCTAGGTTCTGAGAAGCCATGAACTGCCCGTTCTGCGGCCACCCGGACTCCCGCGTCATCGACTCCCGGCCCGATGAGGCCGGCGTCCGCCGCCGCCGCGAGTGCCAGGCCTGCAACCGCCGCTTCACCACCCTGGAGAAGGTCGAGCTGGGCGGCGTCGCCGTGGTCAAGAAGGACGACAGCCGCGAGGAGTTCGACCGTGAGAAGATCGTCGCCGGGGTGAGCAAGGCCTGCGAGAAGCGGCCCATCCCCTCCGGCGCCATCGAGGCGCTGGCGGACGAGGTGGAGCAGGCGGTGTACGCCCAGGGGAAGGCGGAGGTGCCGTCAAGCTACATCGGGGAGCTGGTGATGGAGCGGCTGCGGGGGCTGGACCACATCGCCTACATCCGCTTCGCCTCCGTGTACCGGGCCTTCGCGGACGTGGAGGAGCTGGAGCAG
>JADFNQ010000211.1 GCA_022563285.1 Chloroflexota bacterium
GGAGGCCGACAACTGGCTGGTGGACCGTGAGCCCGTCGTCGGGCTGGAGCTGGAGGGGGAGGCGCGGGCCTATCCTCTCCGCATCCTGACGTCTCATGAAGTTGTGAACGATGTGATGGGAGACCGGGCGGTTGTTGTGACCTACTGCCCGCTATGCAACAGCGCGGTGACGTTTGACCGCGAGCTGGACGGGCGGGTCCTCCGGTTCGGGGTGTCCGGGCTGCTGCGCAAAAGTGACCTGGTGATGTGGGACCAGCAGACGGAGTCTCTGTGGCAGCAGATCACAGGGGAGGGGATAGTGGGCGAGCTGGCGGGCACCACACTCGAATTCGTTTCATCGCCCCTGGTGTCCTGGGAGGATTTCCGCACTAAGTTCCCCGATGGGAAGGTGCTGTCCCGCGAGCAGGGGATCTACCCCCCGCAGGTGTACGATAATCAGCCCTACGCCGGCTACGACAGCTCGAGGCAGCCGTTCCTATTCCGGGGCGAGCCCGACGACCGATACCAGGCAATGGAGCGGGTGGTGGCGATGAGGATCAACGGTGCGAATAAGGCCTACCCATTCAGCGTGATCTCTGAGGAGCTGGCGGTTAACGACGAGATGGAGGGCACGCCGGTCCTCGTTGTCTTCGGGGCTGCTGATACCGCTTCTGTGCTGGACACCGGGGATGTGAGCACGGGTCGCGCGGTGGGCGTGGGGCTGGCCTACGAGCGGACCGTGGCTGACCGGGTGCTGACTTTCGATCCTGAGGGGGAAGACCGGTTTGTGGATCGGGAGACGGGGAGCGTCTGGGACCTGTTCGGCAGCGCCGTGGAGGGGCCTCTGACCGGGGAACAGCTCACGCCCGTGATCAACACCAACGAGCTCTGGTTCGCCTGGGCGGCGTTCAACCCGGATGCTCCCGTTTACACGGGCAGTTCCACCGCTTCCCAGTCTGACTTCAGGTACTAGCCCGGGCGCAGGATCTTCGGCAGCATCTCCTCGGGCCCGGACGGAACCGTGTAGTGGTCGTTGATCTCGATCTGATCCACACCGACGGTGTAGCGCCAGGTGCGGATGCCCACGATCGGCACCTTGAGGTCGCGAGACAGCTTCTGCGCCCGGTCCCCTTCGCCGACGGGTACGTAGAGGTAGAGGGGGGCCAGTTGAGCGAAGGGAAGCCAGCGCCGCCGTGCCACCCGCTCCGTGACGGTTTCAGCCGTCTCCACCTCTCCCAGTAACTTGGCGTAGTTCTCCGGGTTCTGGACTACGACGATGTCCGGGTAGGCGATGGCGCCATCCGGCATGGCGACGCCCATTGAACGCTGGGGGATGTTGGTGTAGGTCTTGAAGTCCTTGTAGCGGTCAGTGGGGAAGCCGAAGCGGGCCGCGGTAATGTCCTTGACAGCCCTGAGGTGGGCCGCCGCCCGCGACTCGGACAGGGTGGCGATGCGCGGCTCGTAGGGGCGGGGCTGGCCAGGAGGGGGGCGCGTACGGCCGAGCAGCAGCAACTGAGGCAGGCTTGACCTCAGGCCGGAGGTTACGCGGTCTACAGCGTCCGCCTTCGGCTCTTCTACGTCCTCTTGAGCTTGGTCTTCTGTTTTCTGGGCCACGGCTCGCTACTCCAGGGTGATGGCGCCGTCAACACGCAGGTTGTGATTGGCAGAAGAGAAGACCGAGGCCTCGATCTTTCGGGCCGGCCTTTCCTTCACATTGGGCGGGTGTTGAGGGCCGCCCGTATCTATAAGAAGTATTGACTGCCACCGCCATCAAGCGCAAGACTCCGGTGGCCGGGGAGCTGACCGGCGAGGGGGATGACGCGGCGATGCACGGCCTCGACCTCTCTTACTTGACAGTAAGTTTCTGATTGTGATAATTGGTACAAGAATACGGTGTCGGCTGGCAGCGATGCTCCTAGGGCGGGTACCTGACTCCCCACGTATGGCGTATTATTGACAGGTCACGTCTCCAGCTGGGAAGCCCGTCCGCATAGCGAGGGCGCCTGGCAGCCGTCATCCAGCGGGCATCGCGGCCGTCGTTAGTTAACGGGTGTGGGTGAATGCTGAAAGCCATTAGCTCCGCAGCTTCCCGTGAGCGGGGTGTTGCCGTCTGGCTGAGCCGCCTCCGTCCGCTGCTGGATATCCGCTACCTGGCATCGCTGAGCGCCATCGCTACCTACGCCCTCATCGTCCTGGGCGGCACGGTGCGAGCGACCGACTCCGGGCTGGCATGTCCTGACTGGCCCCTCTGCCACGGGCAGCTGATCCCACCCCTGGAGACACAGATCCTCATCGAGTACTCGCACCGGCTGGCCGCGGCCAGCGTCGGGTTGCTTATCCTCGGCACGGCCGTGGCGGCCTGGATGCGGTACCGGGAGAACCGGTTCGTCGTCGTCGGGGCCACGGTGGCGGTTTTCGTCGTCATCGTGCAGGCGCTGATAGGCGGCGTGACCGTGAACTTGGAGCTTCCGGACACGATCGTCGCCCTGCACCTGGCCATCGCCCTCATCCTCCTGGCGATCCTGGTAGCCACCACCGTCGGCGCTTTCTGGCAGGGGCGTCCCCAGCCCGCCCACAACGCTTCTGCCGCGGGCGCGGTGTCCAGCGGCGCTTTTCCCACCCTGACGCTGGTGGCCGCCCTGGCCACGCTTGGCCTGATCCTCCTCGGTTCGTACGTGGCTAACAGCGGCGCCGCCCTGGTCTACCCGGACTGGCCCCTGTTCGACGGCAAGCTGGTGTCCGCGGGCGGCCGCCTGGCTGACCTTCACTACGCTCACCGGCTGATGGCGGCCGTGGTGGGCCTGCTGGTGGTGGCGGTTGTTGTGCAGACATGGCGGGCCAAGC
>JADFNQ010000212.1 GCA_022563285.1 Chloroflexota bacterium
GTGGCACGCGGAGGGCAGCTCTCTGCTGGACACCAGCAGCGAAGGTGGCGAGGCCTACTTCCGCATGGAGTCCAGCCGCGGCGAGGAGGTTCTGGACTCCCTCTCCTCGCGGGTGGACCTGAGCCGCGTCAGCGATGTGCTGCGCATGTACTGCAAGGCGCTTACCGGCGCCGAGGTGGCGGTCCACTCCGCGGAGGCGCTGACGGAGAAGGGGATAGGCTGGGTGGAGACGGAATCGCCGTCCACGGAGGGTTCCGCGATATTCCTACCTCCCTGGGTGGAGGAGTTCCGCGAAAAGGCAGAGAACTTCTCCGTATATAAGGTCTACTCCACGCACCAGGCCGCTCACCTGGAGTTCGATACCTTCGGATTCACCTTCGAGCGGGAGGGGCGGATCTTCCCCAACCAGCGCCGCAAGCAGGAGCGGGAGCGAACCCGGGCCCGTGCGGGAAAGAGGAACGGTGGCGAGTCATCTCACGAGCCGCTCACCGACATGGAGCGCTTCTTCGACCTGTTCGAGAACCGCCGCCTGGCCTCAGACCTGTTCGCCCTGCTGGAGGACGCCCGCATCGACGTGCAGGTTTGGCGGGAGTACGCCGGTATCCGTACATCCTATGGCCAGCGAAAGCAAATAGAGCTGGGCAGGCGACCGGAGGTGGAGAAGCTCCCCCTCTTGCAGGCGTTCGTGGAGAACCTGGTGCGGGCCAGCCTGGGCGGCGCCGACCGCATCCGCTGGCCCCAGCCGCTGGCGCCCGTCATGAAGCAGGCCCTGGGCATCATAGCGGCGGTGCAGCAGCCGCAGGCGATAGTGGAGGACTGCGCGGAGGCCGCGCTTCGCCTCTACAACATCGCACAGGAGATACCGAATATCCTCTCCGAGCTGATGGACGATGACCAGTGGTCCGCCTTAGACGGAGACGAGGAGATGACGCAGGTGCTGCCCATGACCTCCGACTCGCTGGGGGAGAGCATGGACATCGACATGCCGCAAGGCAGCCCGATGCCCTACGAAAGCCCTCAGCCCGTGGACTTCCGCGGCGACTTCAAGCCGGAGATGGTGCAGCTCCTGATGCGCCTGCGCCAGGAGCGCGGCGGGGAGCAGGGGCCGCTCTCGCCCCTATCGCCGGAGCAGCTTCGGGCGATGCTGGAGAAGAGCGTGGAGATCACCATCTCCGACATGGCCGAGGCGGACCTGACGCAATCGTCTGACCTGTTCATCACCAACCTGATCAAGGAGCTCGGCGGCCAGCAGCAGGAGAAGGAGCAGGTGCAGCGCGTCCCCATGAAGGACGGTCAGCCGGTCACCGGATTCAGCACCGCCGATGACGAGCGTGAGCTGCCGGTGGAGCCCAAGTACTACTACTACGACGAATGGGACTTCCGCGCCGGCGACTTCAAGCCCCGCTGGTGCCGCGTCGTCGAGTACCCCGTGGCCGAGGGTATGTCCCAGTACTACGAGCAGACGCTGGCCAAGTACGCTTCCCTGGCCGCCCAGACCCAGCGCCAGTTCGAGCTGCTGCGCCCGGAGACGTTCCGCAAGGTGAAGCGCCTGCTGGACGGCGAGGATTTGGACCTGGACGCGGTCACGGAGTACGTCACCGAGCGCCGCGCCGGTCACACCCCCAGCGGAAAGGTCTACTGGCGTCGCAACAAGGTGGAGCGCGACGTCTCCGTGGCGTTCCTGCTGGATATGAGCGCCTCCACCGACGAGGAGATCGCCAAGCACGAGCGTCGCTACGCCCAGGACGAGTTCGACGACGACCCCCGCCGCTACTTCTCCTGGTGGATGGCCCGCCGCGCCCAGGAGCTACTCACGCCGCCCAAGCGGATCATTGACCTGGAGAAGGAGAGCATCGTCCTCCTGATCAAGGCGCTGGAGACGATCGGCGATACGTACGGGATATACGGGTTCTCCGGCTACGGACGGGAGAACGTGGAGTTCTACGTGGTGAAGGACATGGATGAGGTGTTCTCCGAGCAGGTCAAGAGGCGCATCGATAAGATAGCGCCGGTGCGCTCCACCCGCATGGGCCCGGCGATCCGCCACGCTACCGTCAAACTGGAGGCGCGGCAGTCCAAGGTGCGCATCCTGTTCCTGGTCTCCGACGGTCGGCCCCAGGACCACGGCTACGGGCGGGACCGCACGGAGAAGGAGTACGCCATCCACGATACGCACATGGCGCTTCTGGAGGCGAAA
This sequence comes from Chloroflexota bacterium, assembly GCA_022563285.1. Lineage (GTDB taxonomy): Bacteria > Chloroflexota > Dehalococcoidia > SM23-28-2 > RBG-16-64-32 > JADFNQ01. The sequence continues at coordinate 2,198 of JADFNQ010000212.1, forward strand.
CGGAAGAGGATAGTACCGTTCTGCCTGACCGTGGACCGCTACGGGCACGACTACCTGAAGCAGATGTGCCAGGAGATCGGCTATGCGGTGGTGCCGGACATAGAGTCGCTCCCCTCGCGGATCACCACGCTATACCGCCGCCTAACGGAGTAGCGGTCACAGCCAGGGCGGCAGGACGCGCTTGAGGCCAAGCCAGAGCCGGCCCACCAGCGGCGTCTGCGGCCGGTAGTCCCAGCCGTACTTTCGCTCCGGTTCGATCACGACGATGGTGTCGGGGTCGTCCTCGATCTCCGGGAGGGTACGCAATCGCAGGTAGAAGAAGCCGGCGATGGCGCCCAGGTAGTGTCGGGACATCCTGGCCGAGAGCTCGGGCTGCTCCGGCTGGACGGCGGCTGTGCCGTTGACGGTGACGCCGCGGTAGGGGGGCCGTTCGTCCTGGACGCAGAGGCTGACGCGGGGGTCGCGGCGGATGTTGCGGACCTTGCCGCTGTTGGAGCTGGTGCGGATGTAGAGGAGGCCGTCCTGGTACAGGTACCAAACGGGGGTCTGGAGGGGTGTGCCATCCGGGTTGATGGTTGTGAGGGTGGCGATATGGCGGCCGCGCAGGAAGCGTTCG
>JADFNQ010000027.1 GCA_022563285.1 Chloroflexota bacterium
GCTGCCCGCGCAAAGGGATAGGTACTCCAGCGACTGCTGGGTGATCAGGGATACGAGGGGAAAGCCGGCGTCCAGCTCTATCCGCGCCTGAGCGCCGACGTTCACCACCCGCCGGACGACGGCGGCGAGGCGGTTCCGGGCGCTGGTGGTAGGCGTGTTGTCATCGGCCGGGCTGAGGACAACGTCCTCCGGACGGAGGCAGACCAGCACTTCTCCGCTCGCCTCGGTAGCCACGGCGGCCTCGACCCGGCAGCCAGCCAACTCTACCACGGCGAGGCCCCGCTCCAGGGAACGGACGCAGCCCGGCACTATCGTCTCTACCCCCAGGAAGGCGGCCACCTCCTCGTCGGCCGGGGCGGCGAACACCTGCGTGGGCGGGCCCACCTGACGGAGACGTCCACCGATCATGACCGCCACACGGTCTCCCAATCGCAGCGCCTCACTGCGGTCGTGGCTGACGAAGACCACTGTAGTGCCCGTATCGCCAAGGGCGCGGTCGAAGTCATCGATGAGGGCCTGGCGAGTGGGTTCATCCAGGGAGGCGAAAGGCTCGTCCAGGAGCAGCACCTCCGGCTCCAACGCCAGCGCACGGGCCAGGCTGGCCCTCTGCGCCTCGCCGCCGGACAACGTGCGGGCCGAGCGACGGGCCAGCGATTCGATGCCGAACCGCTCCAGCCAGCGCTGCACCCGCACCGCCCGTTCGGCCCGCGGCACCCCCCGCAGAGCGAGGCCGGATCCTACGTTGGACTCCACCGAAGCGTCCAGCAGCAACGGCTCCTGGAACACGACGGCCATTCGGCGCCGATAGGAGAGGAGGCCGCCCTCCACCGGCCGGCCATCGAACAGCACCTGCCCCGCGGAGGGGCGCTCCAGTAGAGCGAGCACGTGGATGAGGGTGCTCTTGCCCGCGCCGTTGGGGCCTACGATCGCCAGCACCTCGCCAGGGAAGACGTCCAGCTCTTTCACGGCGAGGATGCTGCGCCGGGCGCGCTCCACTTGGACATCGCGCACCCCCAGTTTGGGCTGGGTCACGAGGCCGGCCTCCGCTGCTGGACGAAGGTGAAGGTCACCATCACAGCGTACACCAGGGCCAGGAGGATGAAGGCGAGGGCGATAGCGGTCTCAAAGTTCCCCTGGGAGGTCTCCAGCATAGTAGCGGTGGTGAGCGTTCGGGTTGACCCCTTGATGTTGCCTCCGACCATGACGGAGGCGCCGACCTCCGAAATAGCGGCGCCGAACCCCGCCATCACCGCCGCCAGCAGGGGCAAGCGCGCCTCCCTGTAGAGAAGCAGGGCGGCCTGCCAGCGGGACGCGCCCAAGGCCAGTACCTGCAGCCGCAGCTTGGGGTGTATCGTCTGGAGGGCGACGACGCTCAGGGCGGTAACCACCGGCGTAGCGATGACCGCCTGGGCGATGATGATAGCGCCCGGGGTGAACAGCAGGTTGAGCTGGCCCAGCGGGCCCGTCCGCCACAGCATGATCGCCACCACCAACCCTACCACCACGGGCGGCAAAGCCATCCCCGAGTTGAGCAAGCTAAGGGCCAGGGTGCGCCCGGGAGGAGCGCGGAAGGCCAGGAAGGAGGCGATGCCGAGGCCGATGACGAGGGCGATGGCGGTGGCGGCCGCGGAGACCGTGAGGGAGAGTAGCGCGATCTCGTACACCTCCGAGTTGCCGGTGAAGATGAGGCGAAACGCCTCGCGGATGCCGTCCCAAATAAGGTCCATGGTTCCCTCCTAACGCTCCGGCGTGGCGGCGGGGTCTCCTTCGGAAGCGATGCTGGCCACCACGAACAACGGCTCCTCGTAACGCTCGCGGCCGAACTCTGCGATGATCCGCTGCGCTATCGGCGAGGTCAGGAAATCCGCGAACGCCAGCGCTGCTGCCTCGTTCACGTTGTGCTTCTCCGGGCTCACGCGGATGATGCTATACCGGTTTGGTTCCTCGTCGAAGACGTAGGGCTCCAGCGCCAGCCGCTCCTGGAATACGGTGAAGGTGCTGCTATCAACAAGCGTGTAGGCGCCCTTGTCGGAGGCGACGAGGAGGCTCTGGCCCTGGCCGGCGCCGGACTCCTGGTACCAGGGCTGGCCCACGGGGTCGATCCCAGCCTGCCCCCACAACGCCAGCTCACGGATGTGGGTCCCTGAGTTATCGCCGCGGCTGATGAACGTCCTCTCCACGGCCGCTATGCGCTCCAGCGCCTCCGATGCCGTAGCCACCGATCGCACCCCGGCGGGGTCGTCCGGCGGCCCAACCAGGACGAAGCGGTTCTGCATGATCTCCCGCCGGTCTATGCCATCGCCGTCCATTATGAGCTGCGCCTCGGCCTGGGGGGAGTGGGTGATTACGGCGTCCAGCTCTCCGCGGCGGGCGAGCTCGAGGATCTGCCCGGACCCGGCGATGATCGGTGTAACGGCGGCGACATCGTACCCACTCTCCTCGCGGAAGGCCTCGGTAAGGACATCCAGGAGACCGGTGTCATGCACGCTGGTGGTGACGCCGACGATGAGATCGTTGCCGCTGCCGCAGGACGCGCCCAACAAGAGGGCAGCCGCGAGCAGAGTGGCGTAGCGTTTTATTACCACTGCGCTTGCGACCAACCTTGCCTCTTCACCAGCGAACCCGACTGCCAGCTATGATAGGCTCTGGCGCCGGAGGCGGACAAGCGCAGGGGCGTCTAGCCCCCGTTGCGCCTGACTATGAAGGCCAGCAAGCCCAGGACGAACGCCAGACCGGCGCCAACAGCGGCGTAGGCCAGCGGCCGTCGGCCGCCCGGGCCGGTGCTGCCGCCGGCAACGAGGCCGACAGCCTCGGAGGCGGGACTTACTGGGGGCGGCGACGGGACCGCCGCTGGGGACGGTTCGCCCTCCATATTATGGACTCGCCGTAGGGGCACCTCCTTGAGGAACACTCCCACAGCCACGGCCGCCAGCGCCACGATCGCGGCGAGCAAGAAGGCATCAGATATGGCAGTGGCCAGCGAGGTCCTGACGGCGGCGATCGAGACCTCGAACAGCTGAGAGCCCTGCGGGCCCAACTGTTCGAAGGCGTCGCGCACCGCGCCCAGCTTCTGCGGGCTCAGGAGGAACTGGGGGTTGCGCAGCTCATCGAGGAGCGCGGGGGGCGCGGTCTCCCTGACCTGCACCGGCGTATTGGCCACCAGCTCGGCGGCCAGGGTGCTGTTGATCAGCGAACCCATGATCGCCACGCCCATCGTTCCGCCGACGGAGCGTAGGAACTGCATCGTGGAGGTCGCGATTCCCATCACCCTGTGAGGCACCTCGTTCTGCACCGCCAGCATGAACAGGGGTAGGGACATCCCCAGACCGATGCCCATGACCACCATGTTTCGTATGGCGATGAAGTTGGTCGCGTTGGCGTCCATCTGGGAGAGCAGGAACATGCCCGCCGTCATGACTGCCAGCCCGACCACCCCCAGAATGCGGTAACGGCCAAAGCGAGACATGATCTGGCCGGTGATAGCACTGGAGATCGCAAAGGCGATCATCATCGGCATGGTGACCAGGCCGGAGTTGGTGGCGGAAGAGCCGATGACCCCCTGCACAAACAGGGGGATGTAGGACAGTGCGCCGAACATGGCGATTCCGGTAATGAACGTGACCACCGCGGAGACCAGAAAGATTCGGCTGCGGAAAAGTCCAATGGGCAGCAGGGGCTCCTCTGCGCGTGCCTCCGCGTAACCGAACATGGCTAGGGCCGCCGCGGCCCAGGTGAACATGCCGATAATCTGGGGCGAGGTCCAGGCGTAGCGGCTGCCGGCCCAGGAGAAAGCGAGCAGCAGGGGCACCACGGTGGCCACTAGCAGTACGATCCCCCTGTAGTCCAGCTTAGGCCGGGTGAGGGGCCGCAACGACGGCATGCCGAAGAAGAGGACCAGCAGGGCAACTGTGCCCAGAGGCAGGTTTATGTAGAACACCCACCGCCAGTTGACGTGATCGGTCAGGGTGCCCCCGATCAACGGTCCGATTACGCTGGCCGCGGCGAAGACGCCGGCCATCAGACCGAGCCACTTGCCCCGCTGGGCGGGCGGGAACACGTCGCCGACGATGGCGAAGGCGATACCAAAGATCATGCCTGCACCCAGACCCTGCACAGCGCGGAAGGCGATTAGCTGTTCCATGGTCTGAGACGACCCCGACAGCACCGAGCCCAGCAGGAGGATCGCCACGCCCGCAATGTAGAACGGCTTGCGCCCGAACAGGTCGGTCAGCTTTCCGACGATAGGGATGGTTGTGGTGGAGGTGAGCATGAAGGAGGTGAATACCCAAGGGAAAAGGCCCAGCCCGCCCAGGTTGGCCACGATTCGCGGCAGGGAGGTGCTCACTATCGTCTGGTCCATGGCGGCGGTGAACAGGCCAAGGAGGGTACCGGCCATCACCAACACCTTGGTGCGGGTGGTCATCTGGGAGTAGGACTTGACGCCTGCGGGAACGGACGCAGCCACGGTTACGCCTTCGCCCGGGACAACTCTTCCGTCTCCTGCGCCTCCAGGGCGGTGGCGAGGTCATCCAGGGCCAGGACCAGCCGCTCAAGTTGGGGAGCGGACAGACGGTCCATTACCTCGTTCATGCGGGCACGGAAGCCGCGTTCCAGCTCCTCCACAGTGCTGGAGCCGCTGGCGCTCAAGCGGTGCCTGACCAGACGCCGGTCACCGTGATCCGTCTCCCGCTGGACGAGCCCCTGGCGGACAAGGCGGTCGACTATGCGGGTAAGGGTGGACGGCGTCACGTTGAGGCGCTCGGCCAGGACACCGGCGGAAGCGCCATCCTCGACCCGGAGCACAAACAGAGTACGGAGCTGCGTCAGCGTCAGCCCCAACTCCACCCAGGCCTCAAGGCGGCCGGGATCGGAGCGCGCGATAGCGCGGCCGAACAGGTGGAACACTCGCTCGCGAAGGACTTCCCGGTCAGTGGGCATATCATTTGTATATTATGCAAATATTTGAATACCGTCAATAGTTCGCCGCTGACCAACAGCCCCGCCTCATTGGAAGCGCCCGCGCGCGGCTGGTAGGATAGTCGCGTGAGGACCGAGTTCGAGCCCGCCACCGAGAACGCAGCGCTGAAAGAGGCGATCGTCGCCCGCATCCAGTCGCAGGGGCCGATACCGTTCCGCGACTTCATGGAGGCCGCCCTCTACCACCATCAGCACGGCTACTACCGTTCGCGGCGGGAGAAGATGGGCCGCCAGGGCGACTACCTGACCAGCCCTGAGGTAAGCTCGGTCTTCGGGGCGCTGCTGGCGCGGCAGTTGAGGGAGATGTGGCAGGCGCTGGGGCGTACCAGCCGCTTCGACGTAGTGGAGGCCGGCGCTGGGACGGGCCTCCTCTGCCGCGACATCCTGCGCTGGGCCCGCAGCCACGCGCCCGATTTCAGCGGCGCCCTTACCTACACCATCGTGGAGGTAAGCGGCGCGCTGGTGGAGCGCCAGCGGGACGTACTGGCGGAGGAGGGGTGTGACGTGCGCTGGACGGCGGAGCTCCCGGACCGGATCGAGGGTTGCCTGCTCAGCAACGAGCTGCTGGACTCCTTCCCCGTGCACAGGGTGTGCGTCCAAGACGGCGAGCTGGCCGAGGTGTTCGTGGACTGGGACGGTGTCCGCTTCGTGGAGGAGGTATGCCCTCCCTCAACACCTGAGATCGAGACCTACTTCGGACGGCTCGGCCTCATGCCCGGCGAGGGCTGCCGGGCGGAGGTGAACCTGGGGGCGCCGGAGTGGCTGCGCCACGCCGGCCACGCCTTACGCCGGGGCTTCCTGCTCACCTTCGATTACGGCTACGAGGCCGGGGAGCTTTACGCTCCCTGGCGCACGGACGGGACCCTGCTCTGCTTCTACCGCCACAACCCCAGCGCCGATCCCTACGCCCGCCTCGGCCGTCAGGACATCACCAGCCACGTGGACTTCACCACCCTGCGGCAGGCGGGTGAGGAGGCGGGGCTGCAGACGCTGGGTCTGGTCTCCCAGGGCGAACTCCTCACCAACCTGGGAATCGCGGAGGCGCTGGCGCCACCGGGGGAGGGCGACGTCAATCTGGAAGAGTACTACGCCCGCAGGCGGGCCGTATCAGAGCTGGTGGACCCGGCTGCCCTGGGCCGCATCCGGGTGCTGCTCCAGGCGAAGGGCGTGTCAGACCCGCACCTGACGGGCCTGAAAGGGGTGCGGAATGCCTGAGATGCCGGAAGTGGGGGACGCGGCTCCGGACTTCGAGCTGCCCAGCACGCAGGGAAAGCTCCGGCTGAGCGAGCTCACCGCCGCCGGGAAGGTGATCCTCGCGTTCTACCGGGAAGACAACACTCCTCTCTGCTCCAGCGAGGTGACAGTGCTCAAGGAGGACTATGAGCTGGTGCGACAGCTAGGAGCGGAGGTGGTAGCGGTCAGCGCGGACAGCCTGGACTCGCACCTCGACTTCGCCGAGACGCTGGGCGGGGTGCCCTTTCCCCTGGTGAGCGACGAGAGCCTGGAGGCGACGAAGGCCTACGGGGTACTGGACGATGACAGCAAGCGATCACGGCGGGCGGTGTTTGTCATCGATAAGGGCGGGACGATCCTTCACGCAGTGCCCTGGTTCCAGCCGGGGAACCCCAGCCAGTACGAGGACATCTTCGTGGCGCTGGGCTTTGAGGTGTGACAGAGGGCGTGAGCGCCTACTCTGACCTCGTGCGGGATCACTTCGAGAACCCCCGCAACGCCGGAGAGATCGCCGATGCGGACGCGATGGGTTACGAGACCAACCCCGTCTGCGGTGACACGATGCGCCTCACGCTCCGTCTCAACGGCGGTCGCATTGTGGAGGCGCGCTTCCAGACCTCCGGCTGCCCCGCAGCCATCGCCGCCAGCAGCATCTGCACGGAGATGATCCGCGGGCTATCCATGGCGGAGGCGGAGGCGCTCACGAAAGAGGACTACGCCTCGGCGCTGGGCGGCCTGCCGCCCGGCAAGATGCACTGCTCCGTGCTGGCCGCGGACGCCGTGCGGGCAGCCGCCGCAGACTACCGGCAGCGCGCGAGCCGCTAGCGACGGGCCTGGCTCGCGCTGTGCTGGAGGGTCCACTTGGCCGCCTCCAGGGCCCGATCAGCGGCGACCAGGGGCGACACCTCCCAGTCCAGGTAGGCGGAGAGGGGAAGGCGGTTCAGCATCTCCGATAGCTCCTCGTTAGAGGCGACATCGGCGATAACCAGCCCCGCCCGCTTGCCGATCAGCGCTCCGCCGGCCAGAACCTTCCCGTCGTTCTCCAGCTGCTTGATCACCTCCCAGGTGGAGACGACCATCCCCAGCCACGTCTCGCGGGGGACGGGGGGAACATCGGGCAGGCTCGCTTTCACGAAGAACAGCATGGTCGCGCCTCCTAACCGGATTCCCAGCGATTATACCCGCTGCCGCGACCGGGCTGTCTCACCTTCACGTAAACGGTTGTCGAGGTAGAGCTCAGGCTATAGAATGAGATGGCACTACGGAAGGAGCGCCCCACTGCCAAGGTTCGAGTATTTCGCCCCCCAGAGCCTGACAGAGGCTCTCACACTCCTCCAGGAGCGTGGTCAGGGAGGCCGCGCCCTCGCCGGCGGCACCGACCTGGTGGTACAGGTCAAGGAGGGCGTGAAGATCCCGATCCCCTCCTACCTGGTGAGCCTCCGCCGCATCCCCGAGCTCCGCGGCATCGACTTCAGCGCAAGGGACGGCCTCCGCATCGGGGCGACGGCAACGATGGCTGAGATCGCCGAATCGCCGCTGATCCGCGAGCGCTACAGCGCTCTGGCCGACGGCGCCGAGATCGTCGGCTCCATTCAGACGATGAACATGGCGACCGTGGGCGGCAACGTCTGCAACGCCGCGCCATCCGCGGATACGGCGCCGCCTCTCCTTGCCCACGAGGCGGTGGCCGTAGTGGCCGGCCCCCAGGGAGAGCGTGAGCTGCCGCTGGAGGAGTTCTGGCTGGGCCCCAATCAGACTGCGCTCCAGCCGGGCGAGCTGCTGCGGGAGCTACGGCTGCCCGCTCCGCCGGCCAACACCGGGGGCGTATACGTGCGACGCACCCCTCGCAAGCAGATGGACATCGCCGTCATCGGTGTAGCGGTGCTGCTCACGCTGGGCCAGGGCGACCGCATCGAGCGGGCGCGCATCGCGCTGGGCGCGGTGGCACCCACGCCCGTACGCGCCCGCAAAGCGGAAGCGGCCCTGGAAGGTAAGGCGGCAAGCGAGGCGCTGTTCGCGGAGGCGGCGGAGACGGCTGCCTCGGAGGCGAGCCCCATCGACGACATCCGGGGCTCGGCGGAGTTCCGGCGCCACCTGGTGCGGGTAACGACGGAGCGCTGCCTGCTCGAGGCGGTACAGAGAGCGCGGACGGCCTAGAAGCGAGTCGGTATGACCAGACATACGATAAGCCTGAAGATCAACGGCCAGCCGTACGAAGTGGCGGTGGAGCCACACTGGACGCTGCTGGAGACCGTGCGCGAGCAGTTCGCCCTCACCGGCAGCAAGGAAGGGTGCGGCACCGGCGACTGCGGCGCCTGCTCCATGATCGTGGACGGGAGGCTCATCACCGCCTGCCTGATGCTGGCGCCGGAGGCCGACGGCAGTGAGATCACCACCATCGAGGGGCTGGCCCGCAACGGCGACCTGCACCCCGTCCAGCAGTCTTTCATCGAGGCCGGCGGCGTCCAGTGCGGCTTCTGCACTCCGGGGATGATCATGGCCGCCAAGGCGCTGCTGGACAGCAACCCGCGACCCACCCTGGAGGACGTGCGGCTGGGGCTGGCGGGGAACCTCTGCCGCTGCACCGGATACTCCAAGATATACGAGGCGGTTCTCGCCGCCGCCGAGCGAATAGGCTAGGGGGAGGGCTCCATGGCCCAGGAGACATCGACCAAGCAGGAATACCGGATCGTCGGCAAGCCGGTCACCCGCGTCGAAGGCGCCGCCAAGGTCACCGGCAAGACCGTCTACGCCGACGACATGAAGCTGCCGCGAATGCTTCACGCCAAGATCTTGGGCAGCACTCACGCCCACGCCCGCATCAAGTCCATCAACGCAGACAGAGCGCGCAGCCACCCCGGAGTCGCTGCCGTTATCACCGCCGCCGAGATTCCACCCTACCGGATGAACCCCTCCAACCGCCGCGACATCATCTTCGCCGATGACGAGGTGCTGTTCCACGGCCAGCCCCTGGCGGCCGTCCTCGCCGAGGACCCGCACACGGCTGAGGAGGCGCTGGAGCTGATCGAGGTGGAGTACGAGGAGCTGCCGCCGGTACTGGACCCGGTGGCCGCGATGCGGGAAGACTCCCCGCTGGCCCGCTCGCCCATTAGTGACGTGGACCGAAGCGAGCAGAAGGGCCATATCGCCACCGGGGTGGAGCAGGAGGAGGCGGAGGGAAAGCCCGGCAACATCGCTTCCCAGATGTCCTTCAAGCGGGGTGACATAGAACAGGGCTTCGCCGCAGCGGACGTGGTGATCGAGGACAGCTGGCGGTCGGCGATGGTCCACCAGTCCTACATCGAGGCCCACGCCACCATCGCCGACTACGGCCCCGGCCCCGACGCAGAGCTGGCCATCTGGACCAGCACGCAGGCCCCCTTCTACATCCGCGATGAGGTGTCCAAGGCGCTGAGAATGCCGGAGTCCCGCATCCGCGTGACCGCAACCGAGGTGGGCGGCGGCTTCGGCGGCAAGATCTACCTGACGGAGCTGATGGTTGCCATGCTGGCGATGATCGTCCGCCGGCCGGTGAAGTACATCATGAGCCGCAAGGAAGACATGCTGGCGGCCACCCCCGCGCCGCAGGCGATCATCGAGCTCAAGACCGGCATGAAGAAGGACGGCACGCTCACCGCCCTCAAGGCCCGCGTCATCTATGACTCGGGCGCCTACCCCGGCGCGCCCATGCTCCCCGGCTGCCTTCTAGTCGGCGGCTACTACAAGTGCCCGAACCTGGACATCCAGGGGTTCGAGGTGCTTACGAACAAGGTGAGCGTCGGCGCACTGCGGGCGCCCGGAGCCCACAACGTCACCTTCGCCCTGGAGTGCCACATGGATATGATGGCACGGGAGCTGGGGCTGGACCCGCTGGAGGTGCGCCTGAAGAACGCGGTGGAGGAGGGCGATCCGCTGCCCAGCGGCCAGCCTTACCCCCGCATCGGGCTCAAGGAGTGCCTGGAGGCGATCGGCAACAGCCAGCTCTGGGGGGAGCGGGCGAAGGCCAAGGAGCGCCCCAATCGGGGGATAGCGCTGGCGGTGGGGGGCTGGATAGGTGGACTGCAGCCGGCCAGCGCATTGGTAGGCCTCAACGGGGACGGAACGATCAACGTTATGGTGGGTTCGGCCGATATCACCGGCACCAACACCACCTTCGCCCAGATCGCCGCGGAGGTGCTGAACGTTCCCCTGTCCATGGTCGGCGTCGCCACCGGCGACACCAAGTCGGCGCCCTACGCCGGGATGAGCGCCGGAAGCAAGACCACCTACACCGTCGGGCGGGCCGTCAAGGCGGCGGCTGAAGACGCGAGACAGCAGATGCTGAAGATCGCTTCTCGCAGGCTGGAGTGCGAGCCGGATGACCTGGAGCTGGTCGATGGCGAGGTACGGATGAAAGGATCGCCGGACAAGTCCCTGACGTTCTTGCGCCTGGGGCGGATCACCACCAACTTTGCGGCGCCCTACGCCGCCATCGTCGGACGGGGCGCGATAAGCGCCCGCCGCGCGG
>JADFNQ010000213.1 GCA_022563285.1 Chloroflexota bacterium
ATAATAGCGGAGGTCGATAGCCCGCCGATGCCGCCGAGCCGGGGCGTGCAGTCCGGGCGGGATGAACGACAGTGCGCTGCCGGAGCGCGGGTGCTTCGAGCGATCGCCGAGATGAGCGCGCCCCAAGACGCTGCCTATCCTACCCCCTGCCCGCTGCGGCGCCCTGCCCCGGCACGAGGGAGCGGAAGCCCGCCAGCGCCAGCACGTCGTTCGCTCCGTCCTCGATGAGGGAGGCCGCCCCGCAAGTTATGGTCTTCTCCCGCTGCGGATTGTAGGCCATAGGCGCCGGCAAATCAGTCAGGCAGCGTCTGAAGCTGACCTGGGGCTTTAACCCACGATCCGACAGAACCGGGCTTGACCCCGCCCGCTCCGACTGCTGACAATGGGCGAGCGACCTTGCGGCGCTGAGCCAGCGATCAGGAGGAGATGATCATGCCAACTGCGGCCATCAACGGCGTTGACCTGTACTACGAGCTCCATGGCGACTCCGGCGAGCCTCTGGTGCTGGTTCACGGCTACACCGGCGACATCTCCGACTGGCGTCACCAGATCCCGGAGTTCTCCCGGACGCATCGCGTCCTCATTCTCGATCTGCGAGGACACGGGCGGTCGCAGGCGCCGCCGGATCGCTCCGCCTACACCGTCCCGCAGATGTCGCAAGACGTGGAGGCGCTGGCGGAGCACGTCGGGTTGGACCGCTACCATCTGCTCGGCCACTCCATGGGCGGCGCCGTCGTCCAGGAGATCGCTGTCCGCAGCCCCCAGAAGCTGCTCTCGCTTACGCTTCAAGACACGGCGCATCGATTCAACCTGAATGCTGACCCGCTGATCGCGGCCTGGCGGGACCTCCGCTTCCGCCTGGCGGAGACGGAGGGGATGGCCGCCGTCGCCGCCATGGAGCAGCCCTTGCCGCCGCCGCCCCACATGCCGGCGGAACGCCTGGAGGAGACCAAAGATCGCCTCTCACGCATGTCCGTCGACGCGTTCATCGGCTCCTGGAACGGCCTGGCAGCGTGGGAGGGCACGGAGGGCGGGGCTCACAATATCGAGACGCCCACGCTCATCATCTACGGTGACCTGGATGTGCCCCTGCTCATCAAAGCCTCCCTCAAGCTGGCGCAGCTCATCCCCGATGCCGCCGTCGAGGTGATACCGGAGACGGGCCACTCCCCTCAGTGGGAGCGCCCGGCGCTGTTCAACGCCGCCCTGCGGCGGTTCCTGGAGCAGGTCACTGCTAGTCCCCTGGGGCAGCAGCTAGCCTAGTCGGCAAGGCGTCCGGTGAGCATCGTCTCGGTGGCGACCCTAAACCTGTTCAACAATATGGGCCGCTGGGATGAACGGCTGCCGCTGCTGCTGGACCAGCTTGCGGCGCTAGAGCCCGATGTGATCGGGTTCCAGGAGGTGAACCTGACGACCGACCAGGGGATGTTGCTCTGCCGCCTGGCGAACGAGCGTCTGCAGGAGCCGCATTATCGCATCTACCACATGGCACGGCCCGGCAGGGGCGCGCATTCGCAGGCGCAGGCGGTGATGTCGCGGCTGCCGGTGGAGGCGCACGAAGGGCTGGACTACCTCCTGCATGAAGATGTGGCCCAGCGGCTGCGGCTGCGGCTGGAGGACGGCGCGGCCCTGGACTTCTACAACACGCACCTTCACTTTCCACCCTCGGCGGTGGAGCAGCGGCTCGCCGAAGCCGAACGGCTGCTCGCCTGGGTCGACACCTGGCAGGGAGCGGCCGCTACCGTCGTTGTCGGGGACTTCAACGCCTACCCTGACGAGCCGACGGTGGCGCTCCTGAAGGGCCGGTTCGCTTCCGCGCACGAGGCCGCCCACGGTAGTGAGCCGGAGAAGACCTGGCCGACGCCGCTGAACACCTGGGATCCGTCGCCGCCGGGCTGCCTGGACTACGTCTTCGTGAACGGCGCGCGTGTCCTAGAGGCCGGGCTGGCGTTCGCCACCCCGCACACCGAGGACGGCAGCCTGTTCCCGTCCGACCACCTCGGCATCATGGCGAAGGTGGATGTAGGGTAGGGGTCGGAATAGTGGCTGGTGAATCCCTTCGCGATCTGCTCGAATTCGCGGTCGACCTCGCGGAGAAGGCCGGCGAGATCACACTGCGGTACTTCCAGGGACGGTTCGCTGTGGAGACGAAGGCCGATGCGTCGCCGGTCACCGTCGCGGACCGGGAGGCGGAAACGTACATCCGGCAGGCGATCGAATCGCGGTTTCCCAGCGACGGGATAGTCGGCGAGGAGTTCGGCGAGGCGCGGCCCGAGGCCGGACAACGCTGGATCATCGACCCGATCGACGGCACCTACTCCTTCGTCCGGGGAGTGCCGCTGTTCGGCGTTCTCATCGCCCTGGAACGGCGGGACGAGCCCGTGGTCGGCGTCATCCGTCTTCCCGCTCTCGACGAGACGGTTGCGGCCGCCAGGGGGGAGGGCTGCCACTGGCGCGGCCAGCGGGCGCGGGTTTCTGACACCTCGGAGCTGGGCGCTGCCCTGTGCCTGGCCACGGAGCTGCGGCCCGAGGATGATCCCGCCCGGGCCGCAGCGCTGGAGCGCCTCGTGACGGCGGTGGGGACGGCCCGGACGTGGGGAGACTGCTACGGGTACACACTCGTCGCCACCGGTCGTGCCGACGTCATGGTCGACCCTGCGATGCGCATCTGGGACTGCGCCGCCCTGCTGCCGGTCATCGAGGAGGCGGGCGGGCGGTTCACCGACTGGCGCGGAGAGCGCACCATCCGCGGCGCTGACGCCGTGGCCAGCAAC
>JADFNQ010000214.1 GCA_022563285.1 Chloroflexota bacterium
GGGGTGTGGATAGGGGCGGAGGCGTTCAGCACCAACCAGCGGGAGGAGACGGTGTGCGTGATACGGAACACTCTGCTCACGCACCGCACGCCGGAGGAGGTGGCGGCGGCGAAGGAGGCCACGGCGTGAGGAAGCCTCAGCTCCACTGGGAGGACGTTGAGGTGGGGGCGGAAGTAGAGGGGTTCGACCTTGTGATCAACCCGCGGCGGGCGTTCCTCCAGATAAGCGGCTCGCAGGACTGGTACCCGATCCATCATGACCCGGCCTTCGCCCGCAAGGCCGGTCACGAGGATATCTTCATGAACACCGGCTTACTGCAGGCGGCGCTGGTGCGCGTGGTGACCGACTGGATGGGCGATGCCGGCTTCCTCCGCAAGCTGTACTTCGAGATGCGCCGCCAGCAGCGCCCCGGCGACACGATGGTCTGCAAGGGCCAGGTCGCGGACCGCTACCGCAAGGACGACGAGGGGTGGGTGGAGCTGGAGGTGTGGGCGGAGAACGAGCGGGAGGGAGTGACCACTCCCGGCAGGGCCTGGGTGGTCCTGCCCTTGCGCGAAGGTAGCTAGACGGCGCGGGCCGCCAGCAGCCGCTGGATCGCCGGCAGCGCCCGTCGGGCGGCGGCACGGCCCCGCGCTTCGGCCCTGCGGATGTGCCAGGGCCACATGGAGCTGATCCCCCGCATGTCCGGTCGTATCTCGATGTCGGCGCGCTCGTGCGTCCGCGACCCGCGCGACAGGAGACCGGCCAGGAAGGCGACCTGTCCGCGGATGTCGGCTGCCGCGGATCGTCCACGGCAAGCGGCGCTCAGGCGGGCGGAGAGGGGACGCAGGGGGCGAGGCAGGACGAGCAGCTCGCCGACGTTGACGGAGACGACCGCCGCGGCGCCAAGCTGGCGGGCCAGGGAAACCGGCACGGCGTTCTGAAGGCCACCGTCCACGAGGGCGCGACCATCGATCCGGACCGGACGAGAGATGATGGGCGGCCGGATGCTCGCCTCCACGGCGGGCCCCACGCTGCCCGCCCGCAGGACCACCGGCCGGCCTGTCGCCACATCCAGAGCAACACTGGCGAAGGAGACGTCGAGCTCGCGGAAGTCCAGGCGGCCGTAGGCCTGCCACAACCTACGACCCATGCGTCCACCCTGCGGCGATAGGCACAGGCCGTTGAGGTGCCACTCCAGGAAGTCCGCCGGCGTGAAGCTCATGGCGATGCGTTCAGCCTCGGCGGCGTCGCGTCGGGCGGCGTACAGGGGGCCGATGAGGGCGCCGGCACTGGCGCCCACAATGTGGTTCACTTGCACGCCAGCTTCGTGGAGCACCTTGAGGACACCTATATGGGCCCACCCCTTGATGCCCCCCGCGCCCAGCACCAGCGCCAGGCCTCGGCCACTCTCATAACCTGTTGACGAGTTCACCATGGGTTGATTAGAATGCCGTAAGGCGCCCGCAAGCCATCTCCCCGAAAGGACGTGTCGCTATGGAACGCGAACAGCTGCTCGAAAAGGTGCCCATCTTCTCCGGGCTAGACCGGAAACATATCAAGCAGCTGTCTAGGATAATGGTGCCCCGCACGTACAAGACCGGCGACGTGATCATCAAGGAGGGCGACCAGGGCGCCGGCGTCTTCGTCGTCACATCCGGCAAGGTGGAGGTGGTGCGGGGGGCCAGTGGCGGGAAGCTGCAGGTGCTGAATACCCTGGGCCCGGGCGACTTCTTCGGCGAGATGGCGCTATTCGAGGGGTTTCCCCGCTCCGCCACCGTGCGCTGCCTGGAGGACACAGAGCTTCTGGCGATGACGCGCTGGGACTTCCGGGCGGAGCTGAGCAGCCACTCGGAGATAGCGCTGGCCGTGCTGGAGGCCGTGGTGCGCCGTCTGCGTGAGGCGGACGCGCGCCTGTCAGAATAGACCTCCCTCATTCCAGGATCGCTCCCTGCTCACGCAGGCGCGCCTGTAACCGCGACACGTCCACATCCTTCACACTCACGCCCTCATCTACGGCGATTGCCGCAGCGGTGCCTGCCGCCTCGCCGGTGGCCATGCAGGGCGGAATCTCCTTGGTCGCGTGGTTGACGCGGTGGTCGACGGAGATGCAGCGGCCCGCCGTCAGCAGATTGGTCAACCCCCTGGGCAGGAGGCTGCGGTAGGGGATGTTGTAGACGCAGTCGTACTTTGTCCAGTGGCCGGTGCGGGCCACCGAATCCTCGAAGGGCTGGTTCAGGTCATCGCGTGACATAACGTATTCGCCCTGGAGGCGCCGCGACTCGGTGATGCCTAGCTGGTCGGCGACCAGCGAGACGTAGGCGTCGTGGAAGGCGGGCAGCGACCCCCGGAGCCGGGCCGCCTCCTCCTTCACCATCTGCCGGCACTCGACCAGCGCCTCCGACACCTCGACCGGGTCGGTGGCGTCTATCGCAAGCCTGGTGCGGGCCTCGCCGCCCCAGGGGACCAGCACGCGTCCTTCGCCCAGAGTATGGAAGAAGAAGCCCTTGCCTCCCTGGAACGCCTCCTCCAGGTCGCCAACGTTGCTCATGAGGAACCAGAGCCAGGGGTGGACGCGCTCCAGCTCGAACGGCTCTCCGGCGGCGGCGAACAGGTCGCCATCGCCGCTGGTGTCGATCACCACCCTGGGCGCGATCGCCTGCCTGCCGCTCTTGTTCTGGATAACCACTGCTTGGATGACGCCGTCCTCCACCACCGGCTCACAGGCCCAGGTGTGATACAGAG
>JADFNQ010000215.1 GCA_022563285.1 Chloroflexota bacterium
GGGAGGTCGGTGTGGGCTCGCAGAGGTGCGCTCCGCTTGCAAACGGACGAATCTTCTATTATGCTTGGCAGGCCAATATATCTGAAGGGTAGGGGTTGCGTAATGGCCGATACGAGTGTCGTCAAGCGAACATATCCCTGGCAGACCGCCATCAACGGGGTGGAGATCAGCTTCCGCCTGATGGAGCCCTCAGACCGCGAGAAGATACTCGCCTTCGCCCACGCCCTCCCGGACCACGACCTCCTGTTTCTGCGTACTGACGTCACTGATCCCAAGGTCATCGACGAGTGGATAGAGAACCTGAAGAGGGGCCGCACTATCACCATCATGGCGGAGAACGGGGACGAGCTTCTCGGCTACGCCAGCCTGCACCATAACGAGGTGCTATGGACGCGGCACGTGGGTGAGATCCGCGTCTTGCTGAAGCCGGACCTGCGGGGGTTCGGCCTGGGCAAGATCATGGCCAACGAGGTGTTCGCCATCGCCAAAGACATGGGCCTCCAGAAGGTGATGGTGCAGATGACCACCGATCAGCGGGGAGCGCGCGGTATGGTGGAGAGCCTGGGCTTCCGGCCGGAGGCGCTGCTGGCGGACTTTGTGATGGGCCGCGATGGGCGCACCTACGATCTGCTGATCATGTCCTACGATGTGACCGGCTTCAGCGATACGGCCGACACTCGGCCTCGCCGCTAGCCAGCGTCAGCGGCCAGGGGCTGTCCCTGTGCGGGCGCCGCCCGCTTTCGCTTCGGCCGCCGGGCAGGCGCTTCCGCCGCTGCTGCGACCTCCGCAGCCTCAATCGGCGTTACTCCCGCCGCAGACCTGAGCTCCACGTACGCCTGCGCCAGGAAGTCCCCCAGCCGGTCCACGTCCGGCGCGGCCTGGGCGTCCGCCATCAGGCCGAAGTAGAGCTTCTGGTTGTAGCTGGTGACCGCACAGCCGACGCCCATCTCCCAGGCGATAGGCACCAGAGGGTAGTTGGCCTCCAGGAGATGGCCGACCGAGTAGAGGGGGATCATGGGGCCGGGTATGTTGGTGCACACAAGGTTAGCCAGCGTGTTGCGCGGCGGTGGCAGCGAACCCAGGAGCGCCTGGAGCATCGGCGGCAGGTTGCCGAGGAAACCCGCCGCCAGCTCCATGCCGTCGGCGATGTGGTTCCTCTTCAGGCTTTCCGTCCGTTCGTGCACGGCGTTCAGCCGCTCGATGGGGTTGCGCAGCCCAAGGGGCACCTCGATGAGGATCATGGAGATGCGGTTGCCCAGGGCGCCGCGCTCGTCCTCACGGCGCACGTTGACGGGGATGAGCACCCGGGCGACCTGGCCCTCCGTCTCCATGCCGTGCGCCTCGTAGTAGTGGCTGAGGGCGCCGCCGAGTATGGCCAGAATGACATCGTTCACGGTGCCCCCGCAGGCCTGGCGGATGGCCCGCACCTCTGCAAAGGAGCACTCGCTCCAGGCCAGCTTCCGCTGGCCGGAGAACGGGGCGTTGAAGGGCGCCCGCTGGCCGGGCCGCAGGAAGTAGGGCAGGGCCGTCTCCAGGGCGCGGTTGATGCTACGAGAGGAGGCGGGATTGTCGATGGAGTTCAGCAGCGCCGTCTGCATGTCCGCGGTCGTCTTCAGGCTCTCGGCCAGCCGGTCGAACACAGCATCGGAGAGGCGGGTGATGGCGTCGGGGATTGGCGGCGGCCGGAATGGGTCGGGAGGGGGCGGGGGCGGCGGGTCCGGTGAGACGTCGAGCACTATCATAAGGAGCTCGATGCCGGAGACACCATCGACCAGGCAGTGGTGGACCTTCGACACGAGGGCGCTGCGGTCTCCCTCCAGGCCGTGCACCAGGTACATCTCCCACAGAGGCTTGTCCCGGTTGAGCATCCCCTGGAAGAGGCGCGGCGCAAGCTCCCGGAGCTGCTCCTCGCTGCCGGGCGGGTCCAGTCGCACGGGGATGATGTGCTTGCTGATGTCGAACTCTGGATCGAACTCCCAGGTCGGGTGGGCTAGGTTGAGGGGAGCGGGCACCACCCGCTGCCGGTAGCGGGGGATGAGGTGTAGCTTGTCCTGGATATTCTTGACGAATCGCTGGTAAGAGATCTCACCCTGGAACACGGCCACGGAGCCTATGTTCATGGGCGCCTCTTCCCGCTCCATATACAGGAAGGTGGCATCTTGGGCGCTGAGCCTGTGGCTTAGGTTGGCCTGCGACATCTTTAGGCCCTCATCGGTAAGTCCGGCGGCGGCGATGCCGGACTTGAATTGCCCGATCCGATCCCCGTCACCCGCAAGCTACCCACGCATTATAATACGTTTCCACACGCGGGTAACGTTGCTGGTCACAAATTTGTTAATATAAATGAAGGGCATTCGGCCGGTAGCCCTTGTTTATAGGTTAAGAGGGAGGGTTTGGCTTGGCCACTTGGCACCCACCCAACAGGGAAGAGTTTCAGGCGATGGCCCTGCCCATATGGCGGGAAGCCCTGGTAGGAATGGACTGGCTGACCCTGAGGGCGTCCGCCGTCTATCGCGGGATCGGTATTCCCCACGGAGACGGCAGCGTGGTGGTGCTTGTCCCGGGCTTCCTTGGCTCCGACCAGTACCTTGGCGATATGTTCTCCTGGCTGCGGCGCGTAGGCTACCAGCCCTACATGTCCGGGATGGGCAGGAACGCCCGGTGCCCGGATGTGCTCACGAACAGATTAATAGAGACTGTGAAAAGCGCCTA
>JADFNQ010000028.1 GCA_022563285.1 Chloroflexota bacterium
GCAGAACTGGACGAACTGGCGCAGTACGTCCGGGACAAGGTCTCCGCCGTGCCCCCGGGGCAGCGGACGTTGGTCACGACTCACGATGGCTTCGGCCACATGGCCGACTACCTGGGCTTTCAGATAGCCGCATTCGTGGCTGAGAGCCCCGGCCAGGACCCCAGCCCCCGTGACATCGCCGATCTCACCCATGCCATCAGCGACCAGGCCATCCCGGCCGTGTTCACCGAGCCCCAGATCGGCGCCGGGAGCCGCCTCCTGGAGCAGGTCGCCGCCGACACCGGCGTCCGGGTCTGCACCCTCTACAGCGGCGCCCTGGACAGCAGCGTCCCCACCTACATAGAGATGATGCGCTTCAACGCCGACGAACTACTCCGCTGCCTGGGGGACGCAAATGGTTAAGGAAAGCACGACCCTTCGACGGGGCGCGGGAGAGGCGCTGGCGCTGGAGGCCCGTGGCCTCTGGGCGGGCTACGACGGTCAGCCCGCCCTGGAAGACGTGACCTTCAGCATAGAGACAGGCTGCTTGGCCGGCCTCGTGGGGCCGAACGGCTCCGGCAAGTCCACCCTCTTGCGGGTCATCCTGGGCCTGCACCGGCCCTGGCGCGGCGATACCCGCGTCTTCGGCTCCAGCGGCCGTCCGGACCGCCGCCGCCTCGGCTATACGCCGCAGTCGGAGCAGGTGGACTGGAGCTTCCCCGTCACCGTCCTGGACGTCGTCCTGATGGGGCGCTACAGCCGTCTCGGCCCGCTCCGTCGCCCCACTAAGGTCGACCGCGAGATCGCCCGACACGCCCTGGAATCGGTGCGGCTGGCGGACCTGGCCGACCGTCGCATCGGCGAGCTGTCCGGCGGCCAGCAACGACGCGCCCTGGTGGCCCGCGCCCTGGCGCAGGAGGCTGACCTCTTGCTCCTGGACGAGCCGCTCAGCGGCCTGGACGCCACCGCCCAGCACGACCTGATCGCCCTGTTCGAAGGGCTGCGACAGGAGGGCAAAACGCTCCTCGTCGCCACTCACGACCTCTCCTGCGTCGCCGCCGACTTCGACCACGCGATCCTCCTCAACCGAAATGTGGTCGCCTTCGGCCGCCCCTCAGACGTGTTCACGGAGGAGCTCCTCAACGCCACTTTCCAGCGTCACCTCCTGCTGGTACGGCTGCAAGACAGGACGTACGTGGGCCATGGCTGAGTTCATCGACTTCCTCGGCGATCCCTGGACGCTGGAGTTCATGCGCCGCGGCCTCATCGCGGCGGTGGCGGTCAGCGCCATCGCCGCCGTCATCGGCTCCTTCGTCATCCTCAAGGGGATGGCGTTCATCGGCGATGCCCTCCCCCACGCCAGCTTCGGGGGCATCGCCGTTGCCTTCGTCCTCGGTGGCAACCTCTACTTGGGCGGCGCCATCGCCGCCGTCCTCACCGCCATCCTCATCGGCTTCATCTCCCGCCGCGCCTCGATCAAGTACGATACCGCCATCGGCATCCTGTTCGTCGGCGCCTTCGCCGCCGGCATTCTCATCATCAGCCGCCAGACCAACTACACCCCGGACCTGTTCTCCTTCGTCTTCGGCAACGTGCTGGGCATAAGCTGGACCGACGTGTGGACTACCACGATCGCCGCCGCCGTCATCCTCCTCCTGGTCGTGCTGTTCTACAAAGAGATCCTATTCGTCGCCTACGATCCCTCCATGGCCGCCGCCTCCGGCCTGCCTGTGGCCGCCGCCCAGTACGGCCTGTTGGCGCTTATCGGCGTCACCACCGTTATCGGCCTCCAGACGGTCGGCATCGTGCTGGTCGTCGCCCTGCTCATCACCCCCGCCGCCACCGCCCAGCTCCTCACCCGCCGCCTGCCCCCGATGATGGCCGTGGGAGCGGTCGTGGGCGCCCTCTCGTCCTTCGTCGGCCTCTACATCGCCTACTACGCCAACGTCTCCCCTTCCGCCGCCATCGTGCTCACCGCTACGGGCTTCTTCTTCCTCGCCTTCCTGTTCGCTCCCCGGCGCGGCCTCCTCTGGCAGCGGCGCTTCGTCCCCGCCAAACCGGCCTGAGCGGCGGATCCTCCTGCAAGTGCTATACTGCAGACGTCATGGGGACGTTCCGCGTGCAGATCGAGGTAGGAGACCCTGAAGGGAAGCGGTTCCAGGCTGTAGAGGCGCTGGTGGACACCGGCGCCACAAACACCACCCTGCCCGCCTCACTCCTCGAAAGCCTCGGCGTAACCCCCTACACGACTACTCTGTTCGAACTCGCAGACGGCCGGGAACTGAAGCTTGGCGTGGGACGGACGTGGGTTAGAGTGGACGGCCAGCAGGAGTTCACCCAGGTTGTGTTCGCGGGTGTAGAGACCGAGCCCATTCTCGGTGCCGTCACCCTCGAGGAGATGGGCCTCGCAGTCGACCCCGTCAAGCGCAGTCTCCAGCCGGTCCGCAAGTACCTTATGTAGATACGGCCCCTACAGCGTCTCCATGAACTCGCCGATGGCGTCCAGCCGCACCTTCTCCACCGCCATCTCCGGCGCGTAGACGATCTCGTCCGCCGCCCACACCAGCGTGGGCTTCCCCTCCTTCGACACGCCGATCACGCCGTTGAGCACGTTGCGGATGTTCTCGTTTATGCGCAACGTGTTCGGCCTGACCGGCTCAGCCAGCTTGCCGTCGCGGATGACGTACGAATCGCCGACCACCGTGCCGGTGAAGTCCCCCGCCCGCAGGCCGTTCACCGGGTACGTGTACCAGATCCGCCCGATGTAGACCCCGTCGCCTATCAGCCGCGCCATCGATTCCGTGGACTCGACCTCGCCGGGGACGAGGATGTTCGTCGGATGTATGCCCGGCTGGGCGTCGAAGTGGCGGCCGCCGCCGCGGGCGAAGCGGAACCCGTTCCTGGGCACGAACGCCGAGGCGTTCGCCTTGGGGTCCACCCCCAGCTTCTCCTTGCCTTTAGGATCGCTCATCAGCCGCTGCGTCTCGTAGTGGTTGGAGAGCAGCCCCACCAGCTTGCCGCCCACGATCAGGTCCGTACGGCCGGTGGGCAGCCCCTCGCAGGTGATCCCCTTCGCCCCGACGAGGCCCTCCGCGGCGCCGTCATCGTAGATGCTGAACTTCGACGATGCCACCTGCTGTCCCATCTGTCCCATGAACGGCGACCCCGACGCGTAGAACATCCCCGTGCTCAGCCCCGGCAGCACGATGTAGTGCATGATCTCCATCGTCGCCTGGCGGCCGAACGCCACCCGGTAGTCGCCGCTGGGCAGCCTCACCCCGCCGATCGTGGCGATGGCGGCCCGCGCCGCCTCCCGCCCCGCCTCGTCCGTGAACCCGTCCAGCCGCGTCGTCGCCGCGTAGCCGCTCCCCTTGGAGCCCTCCCGCTCAACCATCGATGTGATGAACGACATGATCAGCGACGATTCGTCCGTCTGCACCTCCGGCATCGCGTAGGAAGCCAGGGCCATCCGCTCCTGAAGGATCGTCACGTCGCCACTGACGATGAGCCCCAACTCGCCCAGCTTCTCCGGCCGCTCCACCAGGCTCCCCAGCGGCTCCGACGTCTGGAACACCCGCAGCGCCCCGTTCACCACCCGCCAGCCAGCGTCCACCAGGTCCGCGTCCTTGATCTCCAACGCCTTCGGGTCGTGGTACGAGGTCAGCCTGCGCTTCTCCCCCGTAGGCCGCGCCAGCGACTCGAACTCCGGGTCGGCCACGGCCCCCTTGCGCGCCTTCTCCAGCGCCGACTTCACGCCCTCGACGCTGATGTCGGAGGTCTCCGAGCCAAACCCGATGCGCCGCAGCTCCCCGCCCTCCGCTCGTCCTGAGCTTGTCGAAGGGGCCTTGAACACCGCCTGCACGCCGACGCCGTAGTTCACCACCGACTTCGGCTCCTCGACCCCGTTGCAGGGGATGTGCGAGGTGTAGTTCAGCCGCGCCAGCAGCACCCCGTTGGCGGCGACGTACACCTCCCCCTCCTCCACGTCCTCCTGCGCCCTCAGGTAGGCCAGCCCCTCACGCACCGACTTATTGAGATCAGATAGGGGGATCATTGTTGCTCCCCATTCTCCGGTTCGCCGTCACGGGTGATATTCCTAGTGGTGGCCCTTCCTCGACAACTCTTGACAACACTTGATAACACCTGTAATCTGTACATGCAGCGAACAAGGCATATGTGCCACGATGTGGCGCGGTGCGTTGTTTGCTGCTTTTCATTATGGCCTAAAGGCGGGGTACCGTTGAGGACGCGGATAGATTGCGATTCCGCCGTCCCAGACTCGTCCGCTAGTCCAGTGCCGCGCAAGGTGTGGCCCCAGATGCGCTAGCCATGGGTTCCGGTTCCACTTCCCCAGCATTACAGCGTCCCAAACAGTCCAGAGGGCTAGATCCAAGAGTTGGCAATTCTCTCTGTCGACTTCCAACTCTCCTTTGTTGACCCAGATCGGCTTGTCTATGATTGAGTCCATACTGGGGCGGTATTCAACGTAGCCCATGAAGCTCTCTCGAACTCGTGTAATCTCACCCGCCTTGAACAGTTTCTCGTGCGAGTGTTGCTCATCTGCCAGAAAGATGGCTCCTTCATCACCGCCGTACACGAACTCGACGAGAAGTGCAGCTCTCATCTGAAGGAAAGCGTACGCGATTGCGACGGGCGAATATGTGTCGACGGGATGCTTTCGAAGGTGTGCGCTCTTGTCGACGGCGATGAAGTAGAACACCGGCCTAAACTTGTCCCACGCATGAAAAAGTGTCTGCACCAATTCGTTACAACGTGCGAGGCTGAGTCCCTGATACCCGCACGGGTCTAGCGCCCGCCCGCCACGCTGCAGACGGCGGATCGCGCTGTTGAGGTATCTACCCTTCAGTTCAAAGTCTTCCCATCGAGCGTTCTCCCATCCACGGAAGAACCGACTCTTGATCCTGCGTAAGTGCTCGCACAGGCTTACCCGAGACGTATCCATGATGCCCATAGCCCCCAGCACGAAGAAAGGGTGAGCCGCCACAGATGCGGGCGTAAGCGGCTCATTTCCAACTTCATCGATGTAGAAGACTATCATTTGATTGCCCCCCCCTACACCCCGCTCAGCCGCGCCCGAGAGCGCATCGTCGGGCCGCCGTTTGACATCCGCTTCGTCTGCATCGGCTGCCCCTTGCCGCAGTTCGGTATCGCGAACAGCCGGAAGTCGTTCCCCATCGCGTCCACGTTCAGGAAGTAGTCCCGACTATCGCTCATCAGCCCCCCGTCCCGGAACATCTCCCCTATCTCCCCGTTCTTGATCTTGTACACCTTCATCGCCGTGATGCGGAAGTTCTCCCGCGACTCGGCGATGGACGGTATGCGGTGGCCCACCACGTAGTAGCCGTCGTCCACCTCCCGGATTATGTCGTGCGGGTCGCGCTCCCCCGGCGCGAACACCGTGTTCGACATCCGGATCAGCGGCACCAGCGAGGCGTCCGTGGCCTTGTAGTGGCCATTGGGCTCCAGCCCCATGATCGCCGACGTCTGACGGCTGTTGGAGAAGCCGCAGAACATCCCCTTATCGAAGTGATACACCCGCCGCGCCGGTGTCCCCTCGTCGTCGTACATGTAGTGCCCGAAGCCGTCGATGGTGGGGTCGCTGAACGCCGTCACCAAGTCGGAGCCCACCCGCTTGCCCAGCTGGTTCTCCTTCAGGTCGCGCAGGAACCAGGAGCGGCCCGCGTAGCCCGTCTCGAACTTCAGCGCCCGGTCCAGCTCCGTGGGATGGCCCACCACCTCGTGGCAGACCAGCGCGTTGTAGTGCGGGTCGGTCACCACCACCACCTCCTTTTCGGTCGCCTTGAGCGGCTTGCAGGAGGCGAGGGCCACCGTGTCCCGCGCCAGCTCCAGCGAGAAGTCCATCAGGTGCGGGAACTGGATGAACTCCTCCTCCACGCCGCGGGTGATCAGCTCCCACCCCCGCTGATGGCCCGAGAAATCGTACAGCTCCTGGTGCCCGTCCTTCCCCTGGGCCACCACGAAGCACGTCCCCTGGGTGATCGCCCACGTCTGCTGGATGCTCGCCCCCTCCGAGCTGGCGAACAGCTGGCGCTCCAGCATCGTATACGCCGAGATGTAGTTGAACACCACGCCCGGGTCCAGCCCCTGCACCCGCTGCGACACCTCCCGCACGTACTTGCCCGCCTCCTCCAGCGGCACCGTGCGCGGGTCGACCTCGTACCTGGCGTCGGTAGTGTCCTGGCGCACCTCGATGGGCGCCAGCGACATGTCGTACAGGGCATCGCCGAGGCCCGCCGAGAAGCGGCTGCGCGAGCCCTCCTTGGCGCGGGCGTTCGCCAGCGCCCGCTCGTAGGCATGGCCCAACCCCTCCTCCAGCCGCTGCCGCAGCTCCGGCAGGTCGGCGGCGCCCACGATCTCCCCGAAGTAGCCGGGTGAGACGATATTCTCACCGCCCAGGACACGCACACCGAAGGCGAAGCCGTAGTCCTCGCCGCTGAACTTGTCCATCCCGTTCTCGGCCACCGCCACCTTCCCCTCGCTCACCTCTATGCGCACATCGGCATAGCGGCAGTGGCGTCTGGCGCGGGGATAGGAGGAGATCAGGTCGAACACGGCGTCCCGCACCTGCGGGATCGCATCGATACTCACTCTCTGGGGCACGTGTACCCTCCGAAGCAATCGCTGGGGCTGAGGATACCCACCGTCAGGGCGGATTACGAGCATTGTAGCCAGCCCGCCGTCTCAGTGTCCACCTTGAGCGGCCCGGCCTGTAACAACACCCGCTCTCAACGGTTTACTAGGTTGAGATGGCTACCGTTTCACGCTGGCGTTCCTCACGTCCCGTCCGTCTCCGCCTGGAGCTGGTCGGCCTGGAGGTGTTCCTCTTGGCCCTGATGATCTTCGTGGCCGGCGTCTCTGAGCTGCCGGTCTTCATCTGGTTCGTACTGGCCGGCTTCTCCGTGTTGGTGCAGAGCGTCCTCTTCTACAACATCGGACGCGTCCGCGAAAAGCTAGAACGCTAGATCACGACCCTCTGGACAAGATGAGCGCGGCGCTCGGTAGAGCGCCCGGCCCCGTGTGCCCCTACCACTCCACCCCCAGGGAGCGCAGCTCCCGCTCCAGCGCGGCGTAGTCCCCCTTGTGGTGAATGCCCTGGAATCCCGCCTCGCGCGCCCCCTCCACGTTGTGCGCCAGGTCGTCGATGTGGACGCAGGCCGAAGGCTCCTCTCCCATCCGCTCCGCCGCCAGCTGGTATACGCGCGTGTCCGGCTTCGCCATCCCGATCCGCGATGAGTTGACGATCACCCGGAACAGGCCGTCGATCTTGTGATAGTCGCGCAGCTCAGCCTCCAGCCGGGGCGTGGCGTTGGAGATAAGCCCCACGCCGTAGCCCGCGCCCAGCCTTTCGATCAGACGTACCACGTCCGCGTCCAGGGTCCGCCACATCGTCGCCCGCTCCTCGCCGATGTTGGGTAGCGGCCGGCCCGCCAGCTCATCCAGCTTGCGCTGCACGGCGGCAAACCACTCGTCCTCCGTGCACTCTCCCAGCTCCACCGCCCTCCACTCCGGGATGCTGTACAGCGCCTTCAGGAAGCTACTCTCCGGCAGCCCATGCCGGGCCTCGAAATCAGCCAGTAGCCCCCTGTCCAGCCTGGCGATGACGCCTCCAAAGTCGAAAAAGACGGCGCGGACTCTCCCATCTCGCTGCATACCTACAACCCCTCGTACCGGTTCGCTATCGGCAGCCGCCGGTCCCGCCCGAAGGCGCGAGGCGTGATCTTCACCCCCGGCGGCGCCTGCCGGCGCTTGTACTCGTTCCTGTTCACCATCCGGATCACCCCTACCACCAGATCCCGGTCGAAGCCCATCCCCACGATCTCCTCGGCGTTCTTGTCATCCTCCACGTACGCCTCCAAGATCGGGTCCAGCTCCTCGTAGGACGGCAGCATGTCCTGGTCCAGCTGGCCCGGCTTCAGCTCCGCCGAAGGCGGCTTCTCGATCACTCTCTCCGAGATGACCGGCCCGTCCTCCCAGGTGTTGCGGTGGCGGGCCAGCCGGTACACCAGCGTCTTCGGCACGTCCTTGATCACCGCGAACCCTCCGGCCATGTCCCCGTACAGTGTAGCGTAGCCGGTGGCGAACTCGCTCTTGTTCCCCGTGGTCAGCACCAGCCAGCCGAACTTGTTTGACAGGGCCATGACGACGTTGCCTCGGATGCGCGACTGGATGTTCTCCTCGGCCACGCCGGGCTCCGTCCCCGCGAACGCCCGCTCAAGCATCTCCAGGTACGCCGCGTGCGCCGGCTCGATGGGGATGACGATCAGCTCGATCCCCAACCTCTCCGCCAGCTCCTGCGCGTCCTTCATGCTCCCCTCGGAGGAGTATCGGGAGGGCAGACTCACCCCCACCACGTTCTCCCGCCCGATGGCGTCCACTGCTACCGTCACCACCAGGCTGGAGTCGATCCCGCCGGACAGCGCGACGACGACCTTACCGAAGCCGGTCTTTCGCACGTAGTCGCGCGTGCCGCTGACCAGCGCCGCGTACACCTCCGCCTCCCCCTCCAGCGGCGGCGCCAACCGGGACTCCAGCGCGGGCTTATCGGCGACGAACGGCCCGTCGCTGAGCGCGACGTGTCGCACCTGCGCGCCCTGAGCCGCTCGCTTCGCCCCGTCGCACTCGAGGTCGCAGACCAGCAGCTCCTCCTCGAACATCGCCGCCTGGGCCACCAGCTCGCCCTCGGGGCTAAGCACCATAGAGCCGCCGTCGAACACCAGCTCGTCCTGGCCGCCCACCTGGTTCGTGTAGCAGACGAACACGCCGTAGTCGACGGCGCGAGTGGCCAGCATCTGACGGCGGAACTCCCCCTTGCCCGCGTGGTAGGGCGAGCCGTTGATGTTGACGATGACCCGCGCACCCGCCTTCGCCTGCGCCTGCGTAGGGTCCCCCGGGTACCAGATGTCCTCGCACACGTTCAGCCCCACACGCACGCCCGCCATCGTGTACGCCGGACAGCCCGCGCCGGGGCGGAAGTAGCGCAGCTCGTCGAACACGCCGTAGTTGGGCAGCCTCTGCTTGCGGTAGACATCGGCCAGGCGGCCGTCGTGGATAACCGCCGCCGCGTTGTAGATGTCGTCGCCGTCCACGTCCACGAAGCCGACCACGGCGGTGATGCCGCCGCAGCCCTTCACCACCGCCCCCAGCGCCTCCCGATTGTCCTTCAGAAACGAGCGCCGCAGCAGCAGGTCCTCCGGCGGGTAGCCTGTCACCGTGAGCTCCGTGAAGGAGACGATGTCCACCCCCAGCTCGCGGGCGCGCTCCACGTACTGCAGCACCTTGGCGACGTTCCCCTCCAGGTCCCCCACCGTGGTGTTGATCTGGGCCAGCCCGACTCGAAGATTACGCATGACGATTAGACTTAGTGTATTCCGTACACCAACACGCTACCACCGCCCCCGCAGCCCGTCAATCCGCAGCCATTATCCGTTGACCCCCGCACGCCGTCAACGCGCCGCCGTTCCCCCTGCACCCAGCCCGCGCTATCATGGCTGTGTAGATATGACCACGACCGCCGCCCCACCCGCGACCGATCTCGCCGCCCAGGTGCAAGGCCTCTCCTTCGCCTACGACGCACGCACCGCCCCTTCGGCAGGCCTGCCTGCCGGTAGGCATGGCTCTCCGAGCCCCGATTCATCGGGGGAGTCCGCAAAGCGGACAGGGCAGGCTCTGGACGGCCTGACACTGGATGTCCCCTCCGGCGCCGTATTCGGCCTCCTGGGGCCCAACGGCTCCGGCAAGTCCACCCTCCTCTCCCTCCTCGTCGGCCTGCGACAGCCCTCCGCCGGCGAAGTGCGCGTCCTCGGCCAGCCGCCCTCGGCGGCGATCCGCGCCCGCATCGGCCTCCTCTTTCAGGAGACCAGCCTCGACCCCCTCATGACCCTGCGGGAGACGCTGTGGCTCCACGGCCGCCTCTACGGCCTGGCTGGCCACACCCTCCGCACGACCATCGCGCAGCTCCTGGAGAGCGTCGGCCTGGCGGACCGCGCCGATTCGCTCATCTCCACCCTCTCCGGCGGCATGAAGCGCCGCCTGGAGCTGGCCCGCGTCCTCCTGCCCTCGCCTCAACTCATCCTCCTCGACGAGCCCACCACCGGCCTTGACCCCGACGCCGAGGCAACCCTCTGGGCCCGCCTCCACGAGGCGAAACAGACCGGCGCCACCATTATCCTCGCCACCAACAACGTCCACGAGGCCGATAAGCACTGCCAGCAGGTCGCCTTCATCCACCGCGGCCGCTTGGCCGCGCAGGGCACGCCCGCCGAACTCAAGGCCGGGCTCAAGCGCGACGCCGTGTGGGTAGAGTGGCCGGACCTCCCACCCACCCTGGCGGATGAGATCGCCGCCTGGGAGGGCGTCGGTAAACTCACCTGGGCCCACCCCACCCTCCACG
>JADFNQ010000216.1 GCA_022563285.1 Chloroflexota bacterium
CGGTCTCCACAAGCACTGGCGTCTCGGACGTAAACTCCACGCAGCGGACCTGGCGGTACTCCACATGGGGCAGGTCCACGAAAGCGCCGCTGCGTAGCTTGAGGAGGGTATAGGCCCGCCGCGGGAGTGAGGTGTGCGCCACGCAGACCAGGTCCAGAGCCGCATCGTCCAGACGGGCCCGGGGCGCCGACCGGATGCCCCCGCCCGAGTAGCAGCCGTTGGCGATCCAGGCGTTGCTGAGGAGCGTCGTCTCCGGCGCTGCCCCGTTGACCGACAGCGACACTCGTTGACCGCGGTCGCGGAGCATGGCGCCAGGATGACCCACAAGAAGGCAGTAGATCCCCCAAACCATCTGGGTGCGCCGCTCACCGCCTCGGACACAGACGCCCCCATTCCCACCTCCGCCGCGTTGATGAAGTAGCGGCTGGCCGAGGTGCCGTCCGGGCCGAGAAAGCGGGCGCGCCCCACGTCGACCTCCCTTCGCCGGCCCCGTGCCACGACGGCCGCGGCCGCCTTCAGCGATGTGGGTAGACGCAGGCTGCGGACCAAGTCGTTGCCCGTGCCTCGCGGAATAACACCCAAGGCGACTCCGGGCCTGGCTGCCCCGTCCTCATCGATGAGGCCGTTGACCACCTCGCCTACAGTACCGTCGCCGCCCACCGCGACTATTGATTCGTAACGCCCGGCTGCCTCACGCGCCAGGCGGGTGGCGTCGCCGGGGGCTTCGGTGAGGATAGCGTCGAAAGGGGACAGCATGGGCCGCAGGCGCTGCTCCATCTTGGGCCACAGGCGGCCTGTCGAGCGATTGGCTGAGTAGGGGTTGACGATCAGTAGATGGCGAGCCCTCAAGGCGGCGCCTCCGCGGTAGATGGATCCGCTCCGCCACGGAAGGCCATCATGCGGGAAACGGCGTTCTGGTAAGCGGCGAGCTGGCGGCGGGTCTCATCGCCATCCCAGCCGAGGACGCGGCCCATGAGCCGCGCCGCCTCGGCGGCCAGCTCGGCGTTGCCGCCATCGCCGAACAGCATCACGTCGCTGCGCCGGCGGAGGAAGTCCTCTAGCGTCGCGGCCATCTCTTCGCTCGCGGCGTACATCGCCTCGGCCGCAAGCATGGGAGAGCCGGGAGCCAGGGGTCGCAGAGCGTCAGGCTCCCGCGCCGCGTGGGCCAGCACCCGGATATGCTCAGTACCGTAGGTGCCGACTAGGCGGGTGGCAGTCTCTTCCGGGAGCCCCCAGCCATCGCGGAGGGCAGCTATCGCCGTCTTACGGTAGCGGGGAAAGTCAGCCGCGGCGCCGGGCAGGGGCTCCTTAGCGGTCCGACAGGGGGTTGGCCGCGCGGCGAAGCGATCGCCTTCCCTCTCAATGACGTGGTCCACTAGCTGCTCGGCTATGGAGCGGAAGGTGGTGAGCTTGCCGCCGCAGACCGTGTACAGGCCGGTAGGCCCGTCCAGAATCGCGAAGTCGCGGGAGACGTCGGACGGGGAGCCCTCCTCCCGCAACAGAGGGCGCACACCGGCCCAGGTGGCGACCACATGCTCCATCGAGAGCTCCACGGCGAAGCTCTTGTTCGCGGCTTCCAGCACGTATGCTACGTCCTCATGGTCGGCTTCGACGTTGCTGGGGTCTCCGCTCCAGTCGGTGTCCGTGGTGCCGAGGTAGGTGTGCTGGCCGTGAGGGACGGCAATTAGCGGGCGGTCGCCGGCGTAGAAGGGAACGACGGCGTTCGTCGGCAGGCGGTCTCGCGGCACGACGACGTGAATGCCCTTGGTGGGGCGCAGGACGCTCTCTGCCCCGACCAGGGACCGCAGCTGGTTTGTCCAGGGACCCGCCGCGCTAACCACCGCGCGGGCCCGGACCGTGCCCTCTCCGCCCCCGAGGAGGTCGCGATAGTGCACGCCGGAGATTCGCGCCCCCGTTGTTTCCATGCTCACCGCCTCCACATAGTTAACCGCTGCCGCCCCCTCCCGTACGGCAGAGAGGGCCACGGTCACCGCGAGACGGGCGTCGTCTGTTATCGCGTCGTAGTAGCGGAAGCCGGACAGCAGGCCCTCTTCCCGCAGGCTGGGTTCGTCCTTCAGGACCCTGCGGCGGGAGAGCGCGTGGTGCCTGCCTATCCCCAGCGTCCCGGCAAGCAGGTCATACCCCGTCAGGCCCAACCGGATGACCATCGGACTGTCGCCGCTATCTTCGTAGACCGGCAGCATGAAGCGCACGGGCCGGACCAGATGGGGCGCCAGGCGCAACAGAAGACCACGCTCATGCAGCGCCTCCCGCACCAGTCCCAGGTGACCATGGCGTAGATATCGCAGCCCTCCGTGGATGAGGCGGGAAGACCGGCTGCTAGTGCCAGAGGCGAAGTCGCCCTTTTCGACGAGGGCGACGGACAGGCCGCGCAGGGCGGCGTCTCGGGCGATGCTCGCACCGGTGATGCCGCCGCCGATAACGGCGATGTCGAACGTGTCCCGCTCCAGGCGTTCCAGCATCGCGGCGCGGCTGTAGCCCGCCTGGGGTGGGTCAAACGCTGGTGGCCGCTCAGCGATGTGGCGCCTCCGTGTCCGCAACGGGCGGCCCGGCCGCCGGGTAACCCTCCGGTAGAAGCTTGCCCGGGTTCATCACACCCGCCGGGTCCAGAGCGGACTTGAGCGCGGCCAGCGCCCGAACGCCGGAGGCGCCG
>JADFNQ010000217.1 GCA_022563285.1 Chloroflexota bacterium
CCGCCCTCAAGGCGTTCGAGGAGCAGGAGGCGGCCAAGGTGGAGCCCAAGCCGGCGGAGGCGCCGGCCAAGCCTGCCGACGACCGCGCCGCTAAGATAGCGCTGGCCCAGAAGAAGGCCGCGCTCATCAAGAAGACCCGCGATGAGGCGCGCGCCCGCGGCGCCTCCCAGGAGGAGGAACGGCAGGCCGTGACTGATGCGCTCAAGGCTCTGGCCGCCGAGGAGAAGGCTGGCGAGTAAGCGATGGCCACCGAGTACCGCGTTCCCCACGAAAAAGAGCTGGAGACGATCGATGTCAACGTCAACGTGGGGCCGCAGCACCCGGCTACTCACGGCGTGTTCCGCATGGTACTCACCGTGGACGGAGAGCAGGTGGTGGACGTGGACCCGGTCATCGGCTACATGCACCGCGGCGCCGAGAAGCTGTCCGAGAACTGCGACTACCGCCAGGCTATCGGCTATCAGGACCGCACCGATTACCTGGGCCAGTTCAACACCGAGCTCTGCTACGTACTGGCCTTGGAGAAGCTGGCCGGAATTGAGCCGCCGGAGCGGGCGGATTATATCCGCGTCATCCTGACGGAGCTGAACCGCATCGCCAGCCACCTGATGTTCATGGGCGCCTTCGGCACGGACATCGGCCTGTTCGGGACGTCGTTCATGTACACCTTCCGCGACCGGGAGATTATCCAGGACCTGTTCGAGGAGATCACCGGGGAGCGGATGATGTACGCCTACTTCCGCGCCGGCGGCGTGGCCTGGGACGTGCCGGAGGACTTCCGCCAGCGCTGCTTCACAGTCCTGGACGCGGTGCGCCGCGGTATCGACGACATAGACGGCCTGATGACGGAGAACGAGGTGATCATAGCCCGCTGTCGCGGCGTGAGCCCGGTGACGCCGGAGGACGCCATCAACTGGGGCCTTACCGGGCCGATGCTGCGGGCAACCGGCCTCGCGCACGACCTCCGCCGCGCCGAACCCTACTCCATCTACGACCGGTTTGAGTTCGACATCCCGACGGGCACCCAGGGCGATGTCTACGACCGTTACCTGGTCCGCCTGGAGGAGATGCGCCAGTCTGTCCGCATCGTGGAGCAGGCGCTGGAGGGGATGCCGGAAGGCCCCTTCATAGCCGAGGGGTTGAAGCGGACCCTGCGCCTGCCCGAGGGCGAGGTGTACATGCGCAACGAGACGCCCCGGGGGGAGTACGGCATCTACCTGATCTCCAAGGGCGCTGACAAGCCCTACCGGCTGAAGATCCGCTCCCCAGCCTTCAGTAACCTGTCGGCGCTCAGGGCGATGAGCGTCGGCAGCTACGTCGCCGATACGATCATCACCCTGGGCTCCATCGATATCGTCCTCTGCGAGGTGGATCGTTGATCGCCGAGGTTTGTCATTCTGAGCGGAAAGTTCGCTGGCAGCGGCGGCCAGCATATGCCGCGAAGGAATCTGGGGAGGGGCCAGCCACCGTTCTCACGAACCTGCCAACGCCAGATGCTCACGCCCTCCACCCCGCCGTCCTTCCACCCCACTCGGCTCAGCATGACATGACCCGCGGTCATTCTGAGCGAAGCGAAGAATCTCGGCGTCCCGCTCAGGCAGACACCCGTAAGGATAAACTCCGCGAAGAATCTTTCAATTCGTGGAGACGGACTCGTCGTTATGAACAGACCCTTCGCTGCGCTCAGGGTGACAGCTTAGCTGAGGTGGACCGTTGATCGCTGACAACGCTTGGGTGGACGCCCTGATCCGGATGGGGATAATCGCGCTGGCGATGCCCGTGGCCGTGATTATCCTGACCTACCTTGAGCGGAAGATCTCGGGAAGGTTGCAGATGCGGCTGGGGCCGATGCGTGTGGGGCCCTACGGTACGCTGCAGGGGGTGGCGGACGCCATCAAGTTTCTTACCAAGGAGGACCTGCGTCCCCAAACCGCGGACCGCTGGACGTTCGAGCTGGCGCCGTTCGCAGTTGTGGTGCCGGTGTTCCTGGCGTTCGTGACGCTCCCCTTCACCGCCGATCTGTTTGTGCGCAACCTGTCGCTGGGGCTGTTCTTCATCGTAGCCGTTTCCGGGTTGTCCATTGTGGGGTTCGTGATGGCGGGCTGGGGCTCCGACAACAAGTACGCGCTCCTGGGCGGGGCGCGCGCCGCCGCCCAGCTCATAAGCTACGAGATCCCCCTGGTGCTGGCGGTGGTGGCGGTGGCTATGATCGCCTATACACCAGAAGCGGGTCGAGGATCGCTCAACCTGGTCGAGATCGTGGATGGGCAGGGGCGGGTGCCCTTCATCGTCTGGCAGCCGCTGGGGTTCTTCATCTTCATGATCGCGGGCCTGGCCGAGCTGTACCGCCAGCCCTTCGATATCCCGGTGGCGGAGTCCGAGGTGGTGGGCGGGCCGTTCATCGAGTACTCGGGCATCCGCTGGTCGATGTTCCAGATGGCGGAGTTCGTGAACATGGTGCTCATCTCCGTGCTGGCGTCGCTGCTCTTCCTGGGCGGCTGGAACTGGCCGCTGGGCAACGGAGCGGGGATCGCCCTGCAGGTGCCGTTGATCTTCGTCAAGACCTCATTCTTTATCCTGCTCTTCATATGGCTGCGGTTCAGCCTACCGCGCCTGCGCATTGACCAGATGATGCAGTTCTGCTGGCAGGTGCTGTTGCCCTTCGCCCT
>JADFNQ010000218.1 GCA_022563285.1 Chloroflexota bacterium
TCAACCTCCGTCATCGCGTTGTAGGGGCGACCCTTGGGTCGCCCTGGGCGAGGATTGCCTCGCCCCTACAGGGTCCCATTTGGCCCTCCCCCGACAGCGGTCGGGGAGGGCCAGCTAAGGTTGAGGCTGAGCTGAGTGCTACCGCCGAACATCACTACTTCTTCCCCAGCACCGTCCCCAGCTTGTTGGCGTGCTCCTCGGTCTCGCCCAGGATGTCCTCCATGAGGCGGCGGGAGACGGGGTCGTCCTCCGCCTCGGCCATCTTCACCAGCTTCTTGTACATCTCGATGGCGTCATACTCCAGCTTCAGGTTGTCATCCACCATCTTGCTCAGGTCGCCGCCGACCTTGATGGGGCCGACGGCGGTAGTGGGTACGCCCCCGAGCAGGTCCACGCGCTCCGCGATGGCGTAGGCGTGCTTCATCTCCACCATCGACAGCTCCTTGAACATATCGGCGATGGCCGGGCTCTCCAGGCCTCGGGCCAGGATGTGGTCCCAGAGGTACTGGATGATGGAGGCCAGCTCTTCAGTGAGGGCCTCGTTCAGGGCTTCTATAAACTGGGGGCTCGCCTTGGGCATAAGTTACCTCCCTAGTCCCGCTTCTGGAGCCAGGGCATCATCGCCCGCAGCTCCCTGCCCACCTGCTCTACCGGGTGCTCCTCGTTCTGCCTGCGCAGGGCCATGAAGCTGGGCCTCCCTGCCTGGTTCTCCAGGATCCACTCGCGGGCGAAGGCGCCGGACTGGATGTTTCCCAGGATCTGTTTCATGGACTGCCTCACGTGCTCGTCGATCACTTTGGGGCCGCGAGTGTAGTCGCCGTACTCGGCCGTGTCGGAGATGGAGTAGCGCATATAGCTCATGCCGCCCTCATGCATCAGGTCCACCAGGAGCTTGAGCTCGTGGAGGCACTCGAAGTAGGCGATCTCCGGCTGGTAGCCGGCGGCGACGAGGGTCTCGAAGGCCGCCTTCACCAGCGCCGTGATGCCGCCGCAGAGCACCGTCTGCTCGCCGAACAGGTCGGTCTCCGTCTCCTCGGCGAAGGTGGTCTCCAGCACCCCGGCGCGGGCGCAGCCTATCCCCTTCGCGTAGGCCAGCGCCATCTCCCTCGCCGTTTCCGTAGCGTTCTGGTGCACCGCCAGCAGCGCCGGCACCCCCAGGCCGCTGGTGAATAGCTCCCGCATGCGATGACCTGGGGCCTTGGGGGCGATCATCGTCACGTCCACATCCGGCGGCGGCTGGATCTGGCCGTAGTGAATGTTGAACCCGTGGGCGAACATGAGCATATTGCCGGCGCTGAGGCCGCGCTCAACGCTCTCCTGGTAGACCTGGCGCTGCAGCTGGTCCGGGACGAGCATCATGATCACGTCCGCCTCCCGCGCCACCTCCTCCACGCTGCGCACGGTGAGGCCGGCGTCCTGGGCAACCTGCCAGGACTTGGAGCCGGGGTGCAGACCCACCACCACGTTGCAGCCGTTATCGCGCAGGTTGAGGGCGTGCGCGTGCCCCTGCGACCCGAAGCCGATGACGCCGATGGTCTTCTCCTTGATGAGGTCCAGATTTGCGTCGGTGTCATAGTAGATCTTGGCCACGGTGTATGCTCCTTACTCTACTTGGCCGAATAGGGCGGCTCGAACCCCTGGTACCGCTCGGGCTCCTCAGGCTCTTCTTGGGGATGGGAGACGGCCGAGCCCCGCAGCATGGCCACCCGACCCGTGCGCACCAGCTCGATAACGGTGTAATCACTCAGGAGCTCGAACATTGCGTCCACCTTCGCTTCGTCCCCCGTGACCTCCAGGATCACCGAGTCCGGGGAGACGTCCACAATACTGGCCCGGAACAGGTCTGCGATCTCGATGATATGGCTGCGATTGCCAGCATCGACACGAACCTTGATCATGGCCAGCTCTCGGCTCACGATCTCCTCGGCGGAGATGTCCCGGATGTCAACCACGTCCACCAGCTTGTCGACCTGCTTGACGATCTGCTCGGCGTCGGTGTTGGCGTCAACGACGAAGGTCATACGGGAGAGGCCCGCCGTCTCGGAGTGACCTACGGCCAGGCTTTCGATGTTGAAGCCGCGCTGGCGCCACTTGGAGGCGATGCGGTTGAGAACGCCGGGGCGGTCTTCCACCAACGCTATTATCGTGTGCTTCTTGAGTCGGTCTTTCTGCCTCATGCCGTCACACCCACCCGCTCGTCCGCGTAGGTCGGCAGGTCAACGGTCTCCTCCAGGGAGGCGCCCGGCGGTACCATGGGGTAGCAGTTCTCGTCCTCCCTGACCTGGAAGTCGCAGACCACGGGACCGTCGTGCTCCATCGCCTGACGGATGACCGGCTCCACCTCTTCCCTGCGGGTGGCCCGGAGGCCCAGGACGCCGAACGCCTCAGCCAGCTTGACGAAGTCCGGGTTACGCATAGGCGTAGCCACGATGTTGTTGCTATAGAAGAGCTGCTGCCACTGGCGCACCATGCCCAGGGAGTTGTTGTTGATGATGGCGAACTTGATCGGCCACTCGTACTCGGCGATGGTGGCCAGCTCCTGCATCGTCATCTGGAAGCCGCCATCGCCGCAGATGGACCAGACCAGCTCCCCGGGCTTCGCCGCCTGCACACCCATCGCCGCCG
The DNA here is from genome assembly GCA_022563285.1 of Chloroflexota bacterium. GTDB lineage: Bacteria > Chloroflexota > Dehalococcoidia > SM23-28-2 > RBG-16-64-32 > JADFNQ01. Next base: position 2,626 of record JADFNQ010000218.1, read on the forward strand.
GCACCTCGAACCCCATCGTCCCCA
>JADFNQ010000029.1 GCA_022563285.1 Chloroflexota bacterium
GCACGAAGCTCGGCGTACTGGCCGCCGCGGTCGCTAAGAATACGGAGGCGTAGTCGATGATGCTGTTCTGCTTGACGGCGGCGACCACCCCCAGGGTCACCCCCACCACCAGCGCGAACGTCAGCGCGAACAGGCCCAGGACAGCGGATACCTCCAACCCCTCCCGTATGATCTCCGTGACCGGCCTGTCCTGGTACTGGAAGGACACGCCCAGGTCACCCTGGAGGGCGTTCCCGGAGAACGTGACGAACTGCCGCCACAGAGGCTCGTCCAGGCCGTACTTCGCCTCCAACTGCTCCCGCAGCTCGGGCGAGATCGGGCGGCTCTTGGTGTCCCAGGGGCCACCCGGGACGAGGTGCATGAGGAGGAACGTAACCAGCGCCGCAAAGAAAATAACCGGGGCCAGCCAGAGCAGCCGCCGGAAGATGTAGCCTATCATGGCTCGCTCTTAGGCTTGGGGGCTGCGCAACGCAGCCCCCAAGCACATACCGATGTCTAGTTTTCTAGTATCGCCGTCTTCCAGTAGAAGTAGTCTCCCGGCTGGCCGTCGGCGGCGGTCATGATGAAGTTGCTCACGTACGGCTTGACCACCCACGTGGCCTCTGCGGTGAACAGTGGGCAGACCACCACGTCCTCATCCAGGAGGATCCGCTCCGCCTCCTGCCACAGCTTGACCGCCTCGGCCGGATCGGACTCGTTCAGCGCCTGGTCCACCGTGCTGTCGAACTCCGGGTTACTGTAGCCGCCGGTGTTCAGGACGCCTTCGGTCGTAAACGGGAGCAGCCAGTTCTCCGGGTGGTGGTAGTCCTCGCCGAACCCGAGGAAGGCCAGGTCGTAGTTGCCCGTGAAGTACGTCTCCCCGAATGCGGGCGGGTCCAGGGCGTCAAGCTTCACGTCGATGCCCAGGTTCTCCTTCCACTGCCCCTGCAAGAACTCCGCTCGCGTCGAGTTGGGGTCCACGTTGGCGAAGCTCAGGCTGACGGACGGATTGGCCACCCTGCTGGGGTCCAGCACCAGATCCAGCGCGGAGTCGGGGTTGAACGCCAGGTCCTGGCCCCGGTCATCGACGAAGTAGGGGGCAAGCCCGCTGGGCAGCCAGGAAGTGGTCGGCACCCCCTGGCCCTGCTGAACCTCGCTCACCAGCGTCTCCCTGTCGATGGACTGACAGAACGCCTTCCGCGCCCCCATCTGGTCAAACGGTGGCTTCGACTGGTTGAACTGGAAGACGGTCGTCACGGCCAGAGGGACGCGCCGGAGCTCGTCCCGGTAGTCGTCATCAGCGGCTATTCGACGAAGGTCCGCCACGGGCACCGATACCGCGTCCAGGTCTCCCGCCAGGTAGGCGGAAAACGCCGTGTTCTCATCCTCGATGATCTGGAAGGTAACCCGGTCCAGGATGGGATCCATCTCCGCATCCCAGAAGTTCGGATTCTTCTCCAGGACGATGCTGCTACCGTGGTTCCACTCGGCCAGGCGGAAGGGGCCGCTGGCCACCAGGTTCCCCGCCTCAGTCCAGGTGGTGTTAGCGATATCTCCGTACTGCTCGATTACGTCCTGCCTCAGGGCAGAGGTGGGCCACAGGGCCATCAGGAGGTTGAACGTGTTGGACTGCCGTGTGATCGTCACCTCCAGGGTGTAATCATCCACCGCTCTGACCTTCACCCCATCCTGAAGCTCCGTGATGGTCGCTTCGTCGGCGTCCTCAGCGAACGCCAGGTCGGCGCCGCCTACGATTATCTCAGCGTAGTAGGTAGCACCGTAGTAGGAGGCCAGTCGCGGATCCAGCAGACGCTTGATGGCGTAGACGAAGTCCTGGGCGGTGATCGGCTGGCCGTCCTCCCACACCGCGTCCTCACGCAGGTTGAAGGTGTAGGTGAGGCCGTCATCGCTGACGCCACCGTTCTCCTTGCTGGGCACCTCAACGGCCACATACGGCACCGGCTCGCCCGTTATCGGGTCGAAGCGCAGCAGCGTGGCGAAGACGTTCTTGGAGACCGTCACCTCCGTCGCGAAGGCGGCGATGCCAGGGTCTATCGATTCCGGCTCGCCGTCCAGCCAGATCCGTAGGCTCTGGTCTTGGGCAAGATCGCCCGAAGCGACTCCCCCTCCATCCCCGTTATTGCAGGCAGCAAGGCTCAGAAGCCCGACCATGGCCAGCAGCGTCGCGACTCCGACGTACCAGCGTGTAGATATCAGCCTCATCTCATCCCTCCAGCTCGCCAGCCATTAGCTGAACCGTTTCTTAACCGACAATGGTAGTTACAATTAATGGATGAATAATCGGGCCCAACCGTTACAGGCTGCGGCCTAGGATTTTGACTAAGGTACGAAATCTGGAGGGGGAACGGAGGAACACTCCCCGGTAGCGGCCATCATACAGCCGCGCAGGGAGCGAGCAGAGGGTAGTTGAGGTTGGGAGGAGATGCCCGGCTGAGCGGGACTACGTTGGGGAGGGCCGGTTCTGCGAGACCCGCAGGACAACGGGGAGGAGAAGCTCGATAATGAGGACCGCGAGCCCGGCGCCGACAACGACATCGCCTATGCTGAACACCGGTAGCGGGCCCGGGGAATCCCAGGCGATACGGTCCGAGAGAAACTGCAGATGAGTTTCGCTCTCAGCCAGGAGGACGTTCTTAGTATCCGGCACCGAATCGCCCAGCTCCAGCTCCACCAGCTGGTCTCCGAGACCCGCCCTCTCTAAGTTGGCGGGTGAGATCGGCATGAGCCCCCCGTTGGTCACGATGGCCAGGAAGTTCAGTATCAACCCGGCGCCGATAACCAGGAAGCCCACCCGTCGCCAGTTCAGGACGAGGAACGCCAGCAGGAGGACGTAGGAAGCTGGGAAGGCGAACCTCCGCAGTACCCCGACATCCCCGAAGCCGACGTAGATGACGACCATCTGGGCTATGAACGCCAGAAGAACCAGCCACCCGAAGCGCAGATCAAGCTTCGGGAGGGCCAGACGCCATCGCTTCGTCAATATCCCTAGAGAGCTACTGGGGAACTGGAGCGGGACGATATTCGGTTTTGAGGGGCGATCACTCTTCGATCGTCTATCCCCAACGCACCGGTGCCGCCGTAGCTATCACCAGAGCGCCTATGACCACTAGCGAATACGCTAGGTACAGTAGTCGCGCCTTCATGGTACCCCCCTTTCTCCTTACGGATTCCCCTATTTAAGGGTATTCCATTGATACCCTAATATCATAGGGATGTCAAGGGGGTGACGATAGAAATCTCTAAGAACCGGCGTGGAAAGGCGAGATTAGAGCCGTTATGGTCAATAAAATGCCGCCAGCGGCCTCTCCACGGGGCCAGCCCGGCGGCTAACGCCGTCCGCGCCTACCTAGCTCAGGCGCACCATTGTGCGACGGCAGGCTCTCCGGTCTCGCTGTCCGAAGGTATGTAGCGGATCAGGTGCAGATCAGAGCTGACACAGCCCCTGGCGAACACTTGATGCTCAAGGATAAGGGAGCCTGCGGAGCTGTCCAGGGGAGGCTGGGCACAGCTGCTCCCCTGGACAGCACAGGCAGTGATGGCGGAAGTGTTGTCCTGCGCCTCTGTGGACTGGAGCAGGGAGTTCTGCCCGGCTATCGCCGCCAGCAGAAGCGCTACAAACAGTACGAACAAACCTAGTCTCATTCGTCAACCTCTACGCCCAGTCTGCCAGGCCCCTCTCGCCAGAATCTCGCCGCAAACTCGCCGGCTGGCATTCAAGCAGCCAATGGCCCTAGATGAACGCGCTCTGCCCCGCCACCATGGCCAGGGCCAGCGCTACCATCATGACCAGCAAACTGAGCCTCATGTTTAACCTCCTGGCACCAGTGTGCCAGGCCCCACTCGCCAAAATCTCGCCGCAAACTCGCTCACCACACCCAATAGGAAAGAGCGGCCTTTCGGCCGCTCTTGCTGGCGTCTGACGCTATCGCCGGAGCCGGGTCAGCGCTGGTCCCGGATTTGGCGACAGATCTCCTCGAACTCCGGGATCTCCTCTCCCCCAACGCCCTCCGACACGATGTCCACGTACTTCCGGTAGCAGAACGCTGCCGCCTCCATCTGATCGGCCAGGATGTAGTTGCTCATGAGACGGTACCAGGCCGCCTCATTGTATTCGTCCAGTGTCAGGATCTTCTGGCACAGGTCAGCGCTGCGCTTGTACTCCTTTCGCTCCCTGTACGCTCCCGCCATGGCCGTGAGCAGCCGCATGTACTGCTCTTCCAGCTGCCAGCGCATACTCTCCACCCACTCCGAGTAGAACTCCTGGCCAAACTGGCCCGTATACAGCGCCAGCGCCTTCTCCATGTGGGACATCGCCTCATCGCTCTCTGGCGATAGCCCCTCCGCCGGTCTCAGGGCCTCCTGGAACTCATCCACATCGAACCGGAAGCTGCCCTGCGGGTCCAGGATGTACGACCCGCTGTCCTTGGCGATGCACTCCGGATAGAGGGCCTGGCGCAGCCTGTACAGATTGGAATGGAACAGACTGCTGGTCTTCTCATCCGGCAGGTCCGGCCAGAGAGCGGCGACGATCTCCTCCTTCCGCAACGGCCTGCGGTTGCAGATGAAGAAGAAGAACATCTCCTTGCTCTTTTCACTCCGCCACTCCAGGTCCGTCACCTCCCGTCCGTTCATCTCCACCCGGAGGTGGCCGAACCCGTAGGCGGCAAGACCGGAGGCGGCCGCTTCCTGCTCAGCCGCCTGATCGCCGCTCCCGGCGGGCGCAGGCGCGGTGCTCTTGATGGCCTTTAGCATCCGTGCATAGTAACCGTCCGCCAGCTTGTTGGCCGCCGCGTACTGCACCAGCAGGAGCGCCCGTCCCGCCTCCAGCTGAAGGAAGTGATCGTAGCCCAGCTCTTGAACCAGCTTGGCGGCGGCGTCCAGGCAATCTAGGGCCAGCCTCTTCCGCTTCAGGGAGAAGTAGACCTCCGCCAGATGGAAGTACGCCTTGGTAAGCTCGCGTTTGGCGTCGCCTTCCTTGAGAAGCTTGATCGCCCGCTCCAGAGAGGCGACGCCTTCCTTATGCTGGCCGCGATCGCGCTGGATAAGACCCATCGTGGTGCTGCAGATGCCCAGCTCGAAGACGCCGCCGCGCTCCTCGGCCTCCGCGGCGGCCTGCTTCACCGTAGCCTCGGCGTCGGCGATGTTGCCGCCCATCCGTTGAGCGTTGGCCAAACCATGAGTGATGTAGATGCTGAGATAGGCGTCGTCCACCTCACGGGCAAGGTCTAGTGCGCGGCGGAACTGTCCGATCGCCTCAGCGATCTGGCCGCGGTCGCGCTGGATGTCGGCCAGGGAGGTCAGCAGGTAAGCCTCGGCGTAGGTGCTGCCCCGCTGGCGGGCCTTCTTCAGGGCCTGACGGTTCACCTCTTCGGAGCGGTCAAACTCGCCCTGGAAGTAATAGAGCACCCCGAGGTTGGTGAGGGTCTGTATCAGCAGCTCGTCGTTGCCCAGCTTCAGCCAGCGGACGCGGGCCCGCTCCAGGTGACCGACCGCCTCGCCGAGGCGGCCCATGCTGAGCAGGGTAGTACCCAGCTGATCGCTGACGTGGGCGATGTTGAAGGCGTCGCCCTGGGCCTGGTATATCTCCAGCACCCCCTTCAGCTCCTTCAGCGCCTTGGCGAACTCGCCGCACATGCCGTGCGTGATCCCCAGCTCCTTGCGGGCCTCCGTCAGCACGGACATCGGCCCGTCGTGCTTCAGGAGCAGGGAACTGGCCCTGCTCAGCACCTCTTTCGCCTCGTGGTAAGCTCCCTTGAAGCGAAGGCACATCCCCTTGATGACCAGCGCCTCCGCCAGGGAGACCCACTCCCCGTCCGCCTCGAAGTCCTGGATGGGACGGGCGAGGACGGCTAGGGCCTGGTCCAGCTGGTTCAGGTAGTGGAGGACGCGCGCCTTCCAGACCACCAGCCTGGGCTGAGCGTCCAGCTCCTTCGCCGGGATCGACTCAAGCCAGTCCGCCAGGGTATCCCATCTCCCCTGCTCGAACAGCTCCCGGCCTACGCGCTCGGTGACCTGGACGATGCGCCCCCAGGCCTCGGCCTGGAGGAGGTGGTATACAGCCTCCTCCCACCGGTGCTCCCGCTCGAACATGGCAGCGGCCTTATCGTTCAGCTCCGTGAAGCGCTGCGGCTCCTGCGTCCGCAGGCGGCTGACCAGAAAGGCTCTGAACAGCTTGTGATAGCGGTAACGCTGCTGGTCCACGCCATCGCGGGCAACGAACAGGTTGCGCCGCTCCAGGTTGTTCAGCATCTCCTCGCTTCTCTCTATCCCCAGCAGCTCGTTCAGCCACTTGGCATCCATCTCCCGGGGGACGGCGCTGCCCATGAGGAACTCCTGCACCTCCTCCGGCTGCACGCTGAACTGCTCCAGGCTGATGTACTGAAACAGCGTGTCCGAGGCCTTGATCTGGTCCAGCGATATCGAGGTTCGGGTGGCCTGCACCTTGTCCGCCATCAGGATAAGCGCTGCCGCCCAGCCCTCCGTCACATCCGCGAGGTGCTGCGCGTCATCGAGGGATATCTCTTTCTTCAACACCTCCCGGTAGAGCTGGGCAACCTCCTCGCAGGTGAAAGCGAAGTCCGACGCCGCCAGTGTGGCCACCTCCTGACGTACGGTCAGCATGGGAAGGACGGCCACGTCCGGCTGGGTGCGAGTAGAGAGCACGAGGTGACAGTCGGCAGGCAGGCGGTACATCCAGCCCTCGAACACCTGCCGGAGCTCAGGGGTCGCCTCGTCTAAGTAGTGAAAATCGTCGAACACAAAGATGAACGGCTGGCCGACTTCCTGAACGGCTGCGACCATGAGGTCCACCCACCGCTCCAGACTGACCTCTTCGCCACTGGTCAGGGCGTGCTCCACCTCTACTCCGAAGGCGGGGAACTGAACTCTGCCGCAGGCCAGCCAGTAGTTGAGGAACGTCCTGAGATCACGATCTCGCTCGTCCACGGCATACCAGCACACGGGCATGCTCCAGCCCTGGGCGAAGTCCAGCAGCAGCGTGGTCTTGCCGTAGCCGGCGGGCGCGCTAACGATGGTGACGCCGCGGGACGTCTGCTCCGCCAGGAGGTCGATCAGCCGCTGACGGTGGATGATCGTCGCCCGGGCAGTAGGCGGCGTCAGCTTAGCCGGATGGGGGACGGACGCCGGCTGGGTCTGCCCACGAATATTCGTACGTTCTGCCATGACCGCCTACCTGTACCAGAGCGAACTCTCCCTACTATATGGAAGAGCCTGCGCTCTAACGGTAAGACGGCAAGGGGATAGCTATGTTACTGCCGGCCGGAGCCTTTCGGTCCCCAATGGGGAAACTGGAGCCGGGAGAGGGACTCGAACCCCCGACCCGCGCTTTACGAAAGCGCTGCTCTACCGCTGAGCTATCCCGGCCCACCCAATGATAAGACGCCCGCGCACCAGCCTTCAACCCACATAAGCCCTGCTGACACAAGCCGATCGCCTGCGCCATAATGACGGCGGCCCCCTTCGACCAGACTGGAGATTCGGAATGATGCGACTCTGGCCGCTTCTGGGCGTGTGCGCTCCCCTGGCTGTCCTCGCCTTCGCCTGCTCCGGCAACGGCGCAGACGAAACGAGGACGGGCGCAGAGACACCGGCCACGTCATCCACTGTTGCCCCCACACCGTTGACCTTCGCCGAGCGGCCCGAGATCACGATAAGCCCGGACAAGACGTACTTTGCCACCGTAGAGACGACAAAGGGCACCTTCCGCATCAGACTCAGGCCTGACATAGCCCTTGAGACCGTTAACTCCTTCATCTTCCTGGCCCGAGAGGGGTACTTCGACGGCGTCACCTTCCACCGGGTTATCAGAGACACCCCCGGCCAGCCCGATTTCATGGCCCAGGGAGGTGATCCCACGGGCACCGGCTCCGGCGGCCCCGGCTACACCCTTCCCGACGAGTTCAGCGACGTGCCCTTCGAGCGGGGCACTGTTGGTATGGCCAACACCGGCGCCCCCAACAGCGCCGGCAGCCAGTTCTTCATCACTTACAATGACATGTTCCAGGACGCCCTCAACGGCCGCTTCACCGTCTTCGGCAAGGTGGTGGAGGGGATGAAGGTGGTCGACACCTTGACTCCCCGCGACCCCAACGACCCCAACGCTCCTCCTGGCGACGCCATCATCAGCATCGAGATCGAGGAGGGGTAGCGGGCCGGCCGCGACGCTGGCTCTGCCCCTATGCAGGCACCGCGGCCCGGCCCAGCAGCGCCACCTGACGTTCCGCGTGGTAGGAGGAGCGCACCAGCGGCCCCGCTTCCACATGCCGAAAGCCGAGCCGGCGCCCCGCCTCCGCCAGCTCCTCGAACTCCTCCGGGCGATAGTAGCGCTCCACCGGCGCGTGCTTGACGCTGGGCCGAAGGTACTGGCCTACGGTCAACACATCGCAGCCCACGTCCACCAGCCTGGCCATGACCAGCAGCAGCTCGTGCTTCGTCTCCCCCAGCCCCACCATGACACCGCTCTTCGTGATGCCCCCAGGGTCCATCTCCTTAGCGCGAAGCAGCAGCTCCAGCGTACGCTCGTAGCGGCCCTTCGGTCGCACGCGGCGGTACAGCCGGGGCACCGTCTCCGTGTTATGGTTCAGGATCTCCGGCCGCTCGTCCATCACCGTGGCCAGCGCATCCCAGTTGCCCATGAAGTCCGGGATGAGCACCTCCACGCTGGTGCCGGGAGAGAGTCGCCGGATGGAGCGGATGGTCGCGGCGAAGATGGAGGCGCCGCCGTCCGGCTGGTCGTCCCTGTTCACTGAGGTGACCACGGCGTGGGTCAGGCCCATCCGCCGCACCGCCTGCGCCACCCGCACCGGTTCGTCCGTGTCCAGGGCCAGCGGCCGCCCCGACTTTACGGCGCAGAAGGCGCAAGCGCGGGTGCAGGTATCGCCCAGGATCATGAAGGTGGCGGTGCCCGCCTGCCAGCACTCGCCGATGTTCGGGCAGTGCGCCTCCTCGCAGACGGTATGCAGCCGCTTCTCCCGCATCAGCCCCTTCAACCGCATATAGTTGGGGCCGCCCGGGAAACGTACCTTCAGCCACTCCGGCTTGCGCTGCACCTGCTGGTCCGCCACGACCCCTATGATAGCAGCCCGCCCCGGCGGTTGGGGCCCGATTGCCGTCCCGAGAGGAGGTGCGATATCCTACCGGTATGCGAAAGGTGCTGATGATCGGCAGCGTGAGCCTGTCTCCCTATCAGCGCGGGCTGGAGGAGGAGGGCTACGAGGTGGTCCTGCAGGCCCCCGGGGACGATTCGGAAAGCGCGGACACCAAGCCCATTCGCCTGCAGGTAGCGCGATGTCATCGCGACAGTTGATGTAGCTGCTTGGGATAGTCAGCCCATAGAATTTTTTCAAGTCCAGCTTGTCCAGAAACGGCTGAAACGGCTCCGAGGACAGCATCTCATACGTCGAACTTGCTAACTCATCGCTGGCATCGTTAATAAACGCGCTTTGCCACAGCTCGAACGGCAACATGATCGTATTGTCCGAAGATGCCGCCGCAATCTGTTCGAATGATTCTCGATAGAACTGTGGCACTTCATCGAACAAAGCGTTGCCGTCTTCAAGGACGAACGCACTTTGAAAAACAAGGCGATTGATGCGGTCAGGAACGGCTTCGGCAACCTTGCAAATGACCGTGCCGCCGAAACTGTGCGCAACCAATGAAAAGTCGCGAAGATCTTTGTCCACGATATAGTCGACTATTGATTGCACGCAATCGGCATGATTGACGTCTTTGACGGCACCTTTTCCGTGGCCAGCAATTGTTGGACCGTAGGCCGTATATCCAAGGTCGGCCAGACTGTCAATCACCGGCGACCATAGCTCTCCATCGTGCCAAGAGCCATGCACCAATACTACTGAACTCATAATTCTCCCCGAGTGCTGTTCTCGATGCTAACGGAGCGACTATTAAGTAAACCATGATCATCGAGAACGTGAGAGTACGCACTGATAGTTCCCTGCTCGTTGTGACGCCGGAGTGTGCCGGAATTTCCGTCCCCACCTTTCGGAGGGTTTGGCTTTATCGGTATTGCTAATGACCTAAGTATAGTAGCTGGATGGCGGATCAATAGCAGGCCACAAACGTCCGCTTCGGGTCGGTAGCAGACAGTCATGGAGCGGGATTTAGCGCCTGCCAACAGCGGCCAGCCGTCAGGCCGGTCCGGCGAACGTAGCGAGCGAACTGATTACACTGGTTATACGCTCAATTGCAC